>JBEQBL010000025.1:0-14176 GCA_041639835.1 Salinarchaeum sp. | reverse complement strand
ATTGAGGACCTCTGGGAGCTGTTACAGTACCATGTGACGACATTCATGGACAACGAGATCTCCGGGACGCCACCGGCTCGACACCGTTCTGGACGGCCACTGAAAACACTCTCCCAGCGGCTGAAAGGCAAGGAAGGCCGATTCCGGGGAAGCCTGTCCGGGAAACGGGTTAACTTCTCCTCACGAACCGTGATCTCGCCAGATCCAACCCTCTCACTCAATGAAGTTGGTGTTCCGGAACGGGTTGCCACGGAGATGACCCAGACAATGAATGTCAACGAGCGCAACATCAGCCATGCTCGGCGGTATGTTGCCAACGGTCCCGAGGACCATCCTGGGGCCAACTATGTCCGTCGGCCGGATGGCCGTCGGCTGAAAGTCACCGAGAAAAACTGTGAGGAGCTAGCTGAGAAAGTTGAGGCCGGCTGGGAAGTGAATCGGCATCTGATTGACGGCGATATTGTGATCTTCAACCGCCAACCATCGCTACATCGGATGTCGATTATGGCCCATGAAGTGGTCGTCATGCCGTACAAGACTTTCCGGCTGAATACGAGTGTGTGTCCGCCGTATAATGCTGACTTTGACGGCGACGAGATGAATATGCACGCCCTCCAGAATGAAGAAGCCCGGGCCGAGGCCCGGAGTCTCATGCGCGTGCAAGAACAGATGCTGTCCCCCCGGTTTGGTGAAAACATCATTGGTGCGATTCAGGATCACGTCACTGGGACCTATCTGTTGACAAACACCAACCCGACATTCAACGAGACCCAATCCCTTGACCTACTTCGACAGACATCCATTGCGGAGCTGCCCGCTCCGGATGAGGTCGGTGACGATGGGCGTGAATACTGGACGGGACGCACGTTGTTCTCGGAGCTGTTGCCCGAGGGGCTGAATCTTGAGTTTACCTCCTCAGCAGGCGATACCGTTCAAATTGACGATGGTCAACTGCTCTCCGGCACCGTCGATGAGGATGCTGTTGGCGCCTTTGGCGGTGAAATCGTTGACACTATTGCCAAGCAGTACAGCAAGACCCGCGCTCGGCAGTTCATCAATGAGGTTACGTCCCTTGCGGTGCGGACGATCATGCACTTTGGGTTCTCGATTGCAATCGACGATGAGTCGATTCCAACAGAAGCCCAACAGCGGATTGATGAAACTGTTGAAGACGCGTATGACCGCGTTGAGCAGCTCATTGAGACCTATCGGGCCGGCGAACTCGAGAGTCTCCCCGGTCGGACGGTCGATGAGACCCTTGAGATGAAAATCATGCAAACGCTCGGTAAGGCCCGTGATAACGCTGGTGACATTGCCGAGGAGCACTTTGCGGATGATAACCCCGCCGTTGTCATGGCCGAGTCCGGTGCCCGTGGGTCAATGCTGAATCTCACCCAGATGGCTGGGTGTGTCGGTCAACAGGCCGTCCGTGGTGAGCGTATTAACCGTGGCTACGAGGACCGGACCCTAAGCCATTATCAGCCGGATGACCTCTCTGCGGATGCCCGTGGATTTGTTGAACACTCATACACCGATGGGCTTGAGCCCCGAGAGTTTTTCTTCCACGCAATGGGTGGCCGTGAGGGGCTTGTCGATACGGCTGTCCGAACCTCAAAGTCCGGCTATCTTCAGCGTCGGCTGATTAACGCACTCTCCGAACTGGAAACCCAGTACGATGGCACCGTCCGGAATACCTCCGATACGGTCGTCCAGTTTGAATTCGGTGAGGATGGCACCTCCCCCGTTGAGGTTTCCTCTTCAGCGGAGTACAGCGTTGATGTTGAGGAAGTTGCTGATCGGATCCTTGATGAGGAATTTGAGAGTGCGGCCGAAAAGCAGCAGTTCCTTGGCGAGGAGGATCGCACGGTAACCAACCTTTCCGAGCACGCCGATTCCTGGCGTATTCCAACCGATGACTGACGAGACATCCACTTCGACCGGTAGCGTAATGATGCCGGCATACGACGTTGACCCCGAGATTGAGGCGGTCGTTGAGAACAGTTCGCTGCCCCGACGACTGAAAAACAAAGTCTACAGCACACTTGAGGACCGGTCGGTCACGCCAGCCGAGGCCGAAGAGATCGTCCAAGCGGTACGGAGCCGGTATGAAAAATCGCGTGTTGATCCGCTTGATCCGGTTGGCACTGTCTCTGCACAGTCCATTGGAGAGCCGGGCACTCAGATGTCAATCCCGGGCGACGAGCAGATTGTCCTTCGTCGTGATGGCACGCCAACTGTCACCGAGATTGGACCGCTGATCGATACGATCCTTGCCGAGACGGAAGTTCGCCGGCTTGGGGATCATGAGGTCGCGCTTCCTACCGACGATTTGGCGGTGCTTAGCCTCCATGATGATGAGCGAATCTCCTGGAAACCAATCGAGGAGGTAAGCCGACATGCTGCCCCCGAGACTATACTCCGTATTGAGCTTGCCTCTGGACGGTCGATTCGGGCAACAAAGGCCCACTCCTTTGTCAAGCGTCGCGGGGACGATATCGTCCCTGTGACTGGTGACTCCCTGGCCGTTGGTGATAAGCTTCCAATCGTCGATAGCATCGATCCCACTACCGATGTCGGGCTGCCAGAGTCGGTCACTGCTACACCTCGACGTGCTACCGACGGGGGTGTGGTCCCCGAATCACCGTCTGAGTCAACAAGTCCCGTTACCGCCGCCAGTTGGGACTCAATCACGGCTATTGAGACGGTGTCACCGGATGCTGAGTACGTCTATGACGTATCCGTTGCAGGTCTTGAGACGTTTACTACCGGTCAGGGCGTCGTGACTCATAACACGATGAACACGTTCCACTATGCCGGGGTGGCCGAGATTGATGTCACTCAGGGGCTCCCGCGGTTGATCGAACTTGTCGATGCCCGAAAGGAGCCGGATACGCCGATGATGACCATCCATCTTGAGGAAGAATACGCCGACTCACGTGAGAAAGCCCACGAGGTGGTCTGGCAAATCGAGGCAACAAAGATCCTCGCTCTCGGTGATATTTCAACGAACGTTGCCGACATGCGTGTGCGAATTGATCTTAATGAGGAGACATTGCTAGAACGGTGGCCAACAGTTGGTGACTCGATGGCTGTCGCCGAGGAGATCGCCGGTACCATTGAATCATCCCTTGGTGTTGACACCATCCAGCAGGGGACAGTTGTTGAGTTTGGCCCTGAACAGCCCTCCTACCGTGAGTTGCTCCGGCTTGTCGAGGAACTCCGTGAGATCACGTTCAAAGGTATTGAAGATATCACTCGCGTTGTTGTCCGCAAGGAGGAGACCGACAATGGTGAGGAGTTTGTTCTATACACCGAGGGGTCAGAACTCGGTGATGTACTCAACATTGACGGCGTCGATGCCACTCGTACCTCGACAAACGATATCCACGAGATATACAAGAATCTTGGAATTGAGGCTGCTCGCGAGGCAATCATTAATGAGACGATGAGTACGCTTGAGGAACAGGGGCTTGACGATGTCAACGTTCGTCATCTCATGCTAGTTGCGGATATCATGACCAATCGTGGCACCATCGAGTCGATCGGTCGCCACGGTATCTCCGGATCGAAAAATTCCGTACTGGCTCGTGCGGCTTTTGAGGTTACGGTTAACCACCTGCTTAGTTCGGCCATCCATGGCGAAGTTGACGCCCTTGATGGTGTCACCGAGAATGTCATTGTCGGGAAACCGATCAAACTCGGTACTGGCGATGTCAATCTTCGGATGGGCTCATTTGAGTCCGAGGGATCGGCTGACTAATACCATGTCCCCTTGATCCGGGGGCGCTGTTGTCGTCACCAATCTATGTCACGTCGTCTTTCTGATCGCGAACGCCGCCATATTGCGCTATTTGAGGATAAAACAGCTGTTACACCGCGTGACTGTGTCGTTGATACTGATTACGATCGGCTCCTTGTTGTCGTGCCGCCTGGGAAAATGGCCGATGCAATCGGGCCCGATGGGCGGACTGTTCGCCGCGTTGAGGAGGCGATTGATATGCCAATCAAGATCGTTGCAGATGCGAATACCCCCGAAGATCTCGTTGCCAACGCCCTTGCCCCGGCGGCTGTTTATACTGTACATATCGATGAAGATGAAAAGCGCACTATTGCAACCGCCGAGGTGGACGAGGCTGATGTTGGCGTTGCTATTGGGGCTGATGGTCGCAACATCGACGCAGCACGAACCCTCGCGCAACGACACTTCGATATCGATGAGGTAACAATCGCCTGACTGCCAGTTCAGTAGGCTACACCACAACATCGTCTTCCATGCTTTTTCTGATCGATAGGACATCCTTGCCACGTAGATCCATCCGGAAATCGGCAAAAGGAGATGCTTAAGTGTCCAGGTCAGGTAGCGACTGGCACTATGGCAAACGGCAAATACGCCGCGCGGAAACTTAAACAGGACCGCCAGCAGCATCGGTGGTCTGACTCGAAGTACGCGCGACGTGAGCGGGGCCTCCGCGAGGACTCCGATCCGCTCGAAGGGGCACCACAGGCACGCGGTATCGTTCTTGAAAAAGTTGGCATTGAGGCCAAACAGCCCAACTCAGCCGTCCGGAAATGTGTTCGAGTCCAGCTGATCAAAAACGGCAAGCAGGTCACGGCATTTTGCCCTGGTGATGGTGCTATTTCCTTTATTGATGAACACGACGAAGTCACTATCGCCGGTATCGGTGGCGCAAAGGGTCGTGCGATGGGAGACCTTTCCGGTGTTAACTACAAAGTTGAGAAGGTCAACGGGGTCTCGCTGATCGAACTAGTCCGTGGAAACGCAGAAAAACCTGTCCGATAAACGATGAGTGAAGCTGCACATACGGCCGCGTTGTTTGGCCAGTGGGATATCTCCGAGATTGAATTCACGGACCCAAGCACGCGGCGATATATCACGGTCACGCCTGTTGCCCACACAATGGGACGGCATGCCGACAAGCAGTTTGAAAAAAGCGAACTATCAATCGTCGAGCGGCTGATCAACCGCTTGATGCAAACCGGTGAGAACACCGGTAAAAAGCAGCAGACAACCCGGATTGTTCGTGATGCCTTTGATATTGTTCACCAGCGAACCGACCAGAACCCGGTTCAGGTGCTTGTCTATGCCGTTGAGAATGCAGCCCCGCGTGAGGAGACAGTGCGGCTGAAATACGGTGGTATTTCGGTGCCAAAGGCGGTTGATGTCTCTCCACAACGGCGGGTTGACCAGGCGCTGAAATTCATTGCCGAGGGAACGCACAACGCCGCTTTCAAAAGTCCGACCGACGCCGAGGAGGCACTTGCATCACAGCTGATCGGTGCAGCAAATGATGACGTCAACACATACGCGGTCAATCAGAAAGAAGAGAAAGAGCGCGTTGCCGCAGCGGCGCGATAAGCGCCTATCAGGACTCCGCTGCAGCCGTTGATTCGTTTTCGGTTGCGTTTTGTTCTCCGTCTGTTTCGTTGGTGTTTGTCTCTTCGCTTTCCTCCTCCTCGACCGACTCATAGGTCACCTCAACACCATCGGCGACCGGCTGAATAATATAATCGCTCGATCCTGGTGGGCCACGCTGTACGGGGGTGAAGTCAGCAACAAAGCTCGTCCGTGTATCCTCACGAATCTCAAAGGACTGATTGAATTTAAGTGGGGCTTCCCCGGGTGTCTCAACGGTTGCCTCTGTCCCATCGGTGAGTGTTCCTTCAACACCGGCGACATCTAACTGGAGATACGGATATTCGCCGACAGAGACCTCGCGGTCTTCATCAACAATCTCCTGGGCATCGCCCTGTAGATTGACCAGATCTACCTCCTGAGGTTCCTCAAAAGCATAATAGGTTCGCCCGTCCGCGTCATCACTATCGGTTTCATTGTCCGCGGATTCAGTTTCGTTGTCTGCAGACTCGGTTTCGTTGGCGGTATCTGTGTCCTCCTCATCAGAATCGTCTGCGCCCCCTTCCGGACCGATCCAAATGCCATCCAACGTGACCACACAGGACTCAAAGTCTGAGATATCGGTTGGTTGGTCGGTCACGGCCGTTGATAACAGTCCGACGGCCTCGCTGTCATCACTACCGTCTGTGCTGTCAGTTGCATTTGGTCCAGCGCAACCGGCTAGACCGGCAACTGCTACCCCGGTTGCCGTCAGTACTGTCCGCCGTGATACGCCACGTAACTGTGACATACATTCGGCAATCTCTCCTGCTGTTATATCAAATTAGATGCTATTTTTCTATACATTCGAACGACCGGTTGATTTCCGGCGCTAGATGACGCAGTTTGCGTGCTTTGTGATCGTGCAGATACGTTTGCCATCCGTGCTGACAAACAGGCATGTCTTTACCTTACCTCTCAACCCGATAGCACTATGGGAGTTTTTCACGTGGTCTTTATAAGCCTGCAGTGCCTCTAACCGGTGGAGATGGACATACGGATCCAGGGCTCAGGGCCGACCGGACCGTTTCTTTCCGCATCTGATCGCTTTGAAACCGAACATGATCTGCAGTTGCCAGTCCAGATTCGGATTAGCGATGATCCGGAGGAACGAACAAAAACCAGCCATCGCGATGGATATCACATCATGGAACTGTCCCGGGCAGCCGCAACAAGCGCGATGGCAACTGAACTGGCAGTACACGAGTTTTCACACATGCGTCGGTACGAGGAAGACCACCCATCACATACCCAATCAACACAGGAAGCGATCTATCTAGCCCTGACTGGCCGGTCCGTCGAACAACAAACGCTGGCTCACTGTTATCAGATTGCTAATCACATGAAAGATATCTATGCCGATGATCTGACCCTTGCCGTGACAAAGCCGGATAAGCTCATCCGGTATCTTGAGGCCGGACTCGCGAGTGCCCTACAGGACCGCCCGCAAGCCTCCGGTCGTGGCAGTGGGACGCGTATCACGGCCCAGTCGGATCCGACGATTACGGCCGTCAACGCTGCCTTCGCGCTTGCGCTGATTGAGCGGCATGATCTTGTCTCCACAGATCACCGTATCTATTCGCTTGCCGATGCCGCGGCTGTTGATGCGCCACAGGTCCCCATTGAGCGGTTTAAACAGCTCTTTCGGTCACTGGCTGAGGATCCCGCCCCCGGAGAGTATCGGCAACGACTTGTTGAGGCTACACGGATGTATGCCGGTGTCCGGACGATGGCCGGACAGGCGGCTGATTGAATAGATCACAGCGGTAACAGCGCGGAAGCCCACGGCTTGCCGTGGGACGAAGCGCTAAAACCATACTATATGAGCCACCGAAAACAGCACTACCGACTCTCCCAAGCTATTCAAGATTATTAATAAAAGAGTAAGCGGTACTGTGACATGCCAGGAGGCTGTCCATGGGATCCATTGACGCTGGATTCCGGGGTTCGGGGGCTTAGCCCCGGTGTTCTGAGAGAAAACACTACCCTTTTGAGTTGGCTCCCAAAACTGAACAGTAATGGGTCGACGTAAGAAGATCGTTCAACAATGTGAGCGGCTGATGGATAACCGGGAGCGAATCCGGAACATCGCTATTGCCGCCCATATTGACCACGGAAAGACGACACTTTCGGACAACCTGCTAGCAGGTGCTGGGATGATCTCGGATGATCTCGCCGGCGATCAGTTGGCGATGGATACCGAAGAGGACGAACAAGAGCGTGGGATTACTATTGACGCGGCAAACGTCTCAATGACCCACGAGTATGAGGGTGAGGACTACCTCGTCAACCTCATTGATACCCCTGGCCACGTTGACTTTGGTGGCGACGTGACCCGTGCGATGCGGGCCGTTGATGGGGCGCTTGTGGTTGTTGATGCCGTTGAGGGGACAATGCCACAGACGGAGACGGTACTCCGACAAGCCCTTCGTGAAGGCGTTAAGCCGACGCTGTTTATTAACAAGGTCGATCGGCTGATTAACGAACTGCAGGAGGGGCCTGAGGAAATTCAGAAGCGCCTTCAGTCGGTCATCCGCGATGTTAACGAACTCATCCGCGGGATGGCTGAGGACAAGTACGAAAATGAGGGCTGGAAGGTGTCCGTTCAGGACGGGACCGTCGCCTTTGGATCGGCACTGTATAATTGGGCTATTTCGACGCCATTCATGCAGCGGACGGGAATCGACTTTGGTGACATCATCGAGTACAATCGCAACGGCAACGTTGAGAAACTCGTCGAGCAGTCGCCACTGTCCGATGTCGTATTGAACATGGTTGTTGAGCATTTCCCCTCACCGATTGATGCCCAGCCTGACCGTATTCCAACGGTCTGGCGTGGCGACCCCGAATCCGATATTGCCGACAGCATGCGGACGGTTGATTCCGACAGTGAGGTTGTGTTCATGGTGACTGATATCTCCATGGATCCCCATGCCGGTGAAATTGCTACCGGACGAGTCTTTTCGGGGACTATTGAGGAGGGCCAGGACCTGTATGTCTCCGGTACAGCCGGGACCAACCGTATCCAGAGTGTCGGACTGTTCATGGGTGATGAACGTGAGGAAGTGGAACGTGTCCCGGCCGGAAATATTGCTGCGGTGACCGGTCTTGGAGACGCTATCGCCGGTTCAACGGTTTCTTCCATTGAAATGACACCATTCGAGGGCGTCGAGCACATCTCCGAGCCGGTCATCACAAAGGCTGTCGAGGCCCAGAATATGGATGATCTGCCAAAGCTTATCGAAACCCTCCAGCAGGTCTCCAAGGAAGACCCGACGGTACAGGTTGAGATTAACGAAGACACCGGCGAGCACCTGATCTCCGGGCAGGGAGAACTTCACCTTGAGGTTATCACCCAGCGTATTGAGCGCAATCAGGGTATTCCGGTCCGTACCGGTGAACCGATTGTTGTCTTCCGTGAAGCACCACAGGAAGATAGCGATGAGGTGGAAGGCATCTCGCCGAACCGGCACAACCGATTTTATGTCACCGTTGAACCGCTGTCTGAGGAGATCACCGATCTGCTCAAACTGGGCGAGGCAACCATGGACATGCCCGAACAGGAACGCCGTGAGGCATTACAGGAGGCTGGCATGGACAAGGAGACCTCCCAGAACGTTGAACATATTCACGGCACAAACATTTTCATTGATGACACCAAGGGTATCCAGCACCTCAACGAGACGATGGAGCTGATCATCGATGGACTTGAGGAATCACTCAACGAGGGCCCACTGGCCGGTGAACCCGTGCAAGGTAGCCTCCTCCGACTACATGATGCCCGCCTTCACGAGGATGCCATCCACCGTGGCCCGGCTCAGGTTATTCCGGCCATTCGGGATGCAATCCATCGGGCGTTAATCGATGCGGAAGTGCGCTTGCTCGAACCGATCCAGAATGTCCGCATCGATGTTCCCAACGAGCACATGGGGGCTGCCTCCGGCGAGATCCAGGGTCGACGTGGCCGTGTCGATGACATGTACCAGGAAGGCGATCTGATGGTTGTCGAAGGTATCGCACCTGTTGAAGAGATGATTGGCTTTGCGAGTGACATTCGCTCGGCAACCGAGGGACGTGCCTCGTGGAATACCGAAAACTCCGGCTTCCAGGTCATGGCGGACAACCTCCAGACCGAGAAAATCATGGATATCCGCGAACGCAAGGGCATGAAGCAGGAACTGCCCGGAAGCGTCGACTATCTTAACTAATACGATCGCTGCTCTTGGCTCCGAGGAGTGTCGGCTTATCGGTCGTTGTGTACGTCTTTGTTTCCGATATTTCTTGAACTTGGTAGAAGCCCCGTTTTGTGGCATCGCACAGTAACGCTGCGGACAAATCACATCTGACCACCGCGACTGTCGGGGGCGTCCTGCCGGTGGTGCCGTGCCGTCGGAACCGGTGCCAGCGGCTGTGCTCTCCATGTCACTCCGGTATTGCATACTATTGCCCCGCTTTGTTGTCGGTGAATTAGTTCGCGCTGTTGTCACACCAGGGATACTTGAACTGTTGAGCCTGGTCTGTGGCTTTATTACATATCACCGGTCGCAGACTCGCTGGGATACCGATCTTACTGTCGGAAGCCTTCGTATTGATGTCTTCAGGACGTTGTATGGACTTTTTTATGTTGTGCCCGCAATATCCCTGCTTAGGGACAGTCGGCCTGCCCGATCGACGCGCGTTGTGGCTGACAGTCAGCAGACTGGTTGGTTCCATCCGTGTGCTTCGTGGCGATGATCTCTTTGCGTGCTATCGACCACCGATGGCGTGTGATCTGTAAAGAGTTAAACGGCATGCTCGCTCACTCAACGGATATGACTACGGCTTATGGTGTCGGGATACCCATTGCGAAGGGCCGTTATGAGGTGGTTGTATGACCGACGGTGAATCCGGTGACGGTGATGGACATGTGCAGGCGTATACCGTGCGTCTTGAGCTCGTCGATGAGCCGGGGGCCTTGCTTGATGCGTTAGAGCCGATTGCCGAACATGGTGGCAATCTGCTGAGTATCCTCCATGAACGAGGCAACGTGACGCCTCGGGGACGGATTCCTGTTGAGATTGATCTTGAGTGTCACCCCGACCGGTTTGAGTCACTTGTCACAGCGTTGCGCGAGACGGGCATCAACGTTGTCCAGGCCGGTGAGGAACGATACAGTGAAGAACTGACAATCCTGCTTAGCGGGCCGCTTGTTGAAACGGATCTCTCGGATACCATCTCCGAGCTAGAAGCAAACGCCGGCGCTGCGGTTACCGATATCTCCCTGTCGGCCCCCGAAGGCGCCGGCGGGACCGCAAGTGCTCGAATCCGGATTGCCACCGATCGGGAACATCCAGAAACCGTGCTTGATCAGATTCGTTCCATTGCCGATAATAAGGGACTTCAACTCGTCGAACCGCAGATCGATCACGGAGGTGATAGCTAATGCGTATTAGTATTGTAGGAGCTGGCGCTGTCGGCCGGTCAGTTCTTGAGCTTGCTGGCGAATATGGGCATACGGTCACGGCGATTGCCGACTCCTCGGGTGCCGCTGTTGATCCGAATGGACTTGATCCGGAGACCGTCCTTGACCGAAAGACCGAGACGGGGGTGGTCGGCTCAGCGACCGTTGATCGAGCGCTTGACGGACCATATGATGTGCTTGTTGAGGCAACACCGACCACACTCGGGGACGCACAGCCGGCGTTTGATCACTGCCGTACCGCACTTGAACGGGACTGCCATCTTGTGTTAGCGAACAAAGGTCCCGTTGCACAGCGGTACTCGGACCTGCGATCGCTTGAAGCCGCCAGCGACGGCACTGTCCGGTTTGAGGCGACTGTTGGTGGCGCCATCCCGGCGATTCGAACAATTGAGGACTATGGACCCGCACAGATCAGTGCTGTTCGTGGCGTACTTAACGGGACAGCGAATTTCGTGTTGACCCGGATGGCCGCTGAGGGACTTGGCTATGAGGATGCGTTGCTTGAGGCCCAAGACCTGGGCGTTGCTGAAGCTGACCCCAGTTTTGATGTCGAGGGGACCGACGCAGCGCTTAAAGGCGTGATCTCGGCTAATGTGCTGACAGGCGGTGACCCTGAGTTTACCATTGATAATGCAACTGTTGATGGGATTACCGATATTCCAGCAAGTTCACTTGAGTTAGCCGCCGAAGATGGCCATACTGTTCGACTGATCTGCGAAGCCACCCGTAATGAGGTTCGGGTGGGCCCACGCTTGATCCCTGAGAATGGCACACTGGCCGTCTCAGGCACCCGCAATATCGTCCAACTTGATACGACCCATGCGGGACGATTGAATCTCTCCGGCCGTGGTGCCGGAGGCCCGGAAACCGCTACCGCCGTGCTTGCGGACATCGGTCGCCTGGCCTGACTGTGGGAATCACTCCCGGCTAAGGGGGCGTATCGAAATGATTTTAATAGCTTCGGCCGAACATTTCAGGTACAGCGCCTCTGAGCGTGACATACCCATGAGTGACGATAAACCCCATCAGAACCTGGCCATTATCGGTCACGTCGACCACGGGAAAAGTACCCTGGTCGGACGGCTGCTTTACGAGACAGGCAGCGTACCGGAGCACGTAATTGAACAGCACAAAGAAGAAGCCGAAGAGAAAGGCAAGGGCGGTTTTGAGTTTGCCTATGTGATGGACAACCTCGCTGAGGAGCGTGAGCGCGGGGTCACCATCGACATTGCGCATCAAGAATTCGAAACCGATGAATACTACTTCACGATCGTGGACTGTCCTGGACACCGCGACTTCGTGAAGAACATGATTACCGGCGCCAGCCAGGCCGACAATGCCCTGCTGGTTGTCGCAGCCGACGACGGCGTTGCCCCACAGACCCAGGAGCACGTGTTCCTGGCCCGCACGCTGGGGATTAACGAACTGATCGTTGGCATCAACAAGATGGATATCGTTGACTACGACGAGGCAAAATTCAAAGAAGTGGTCAACGAGGTCGAGCAACTGCTCAAGCAGGTGCAGTTTAACGCTGACAGCGCGACGTTTATTCCGATTTCAGCATTCGAGGGCGACAACATTGCTGAGATCTCCGATAACACGCCGTGGTACAGCGGTCCGACGGTCCTTGACAGTCTAAATGACCTTGACGAGCCGGAACCACCGACGGAGGCCCCACTGCGTCTGCCAATTCAGGACGTGTACACGATTTCCGGTATCGGTACCGTCCCTGTTGGCCGTGTTGAAACCGGTATGATGTACCCCGGTGACAATGTGAGCTTCCAGCCGTCTGATATTGGCGGTGAGGTCAAGTCTATCGAGATGCACCACGAGGAAGTCGACGAGGCCGGTCCCGGTGACAACGTTGGCTTCAATGTCCGTGGTGTTGGCAAGGATGACATTCGCCGTGGCGATGTCTGTGGCCCGGCCGACGACCCACCATCAGTTGCCGAGACCTTCCAAGCGCAGATTGTCGTCATGCAGCACCCAAGCGTGATTACCGCTGGTTACACCCCGGTGTTCCACGCCCACACCGCACAAGTCGCTTGTACGATTGAGTCCATCGACAAGAAAATGGATCCCTCCTCCGGACAGGTTGAGGAGGAGAATCCGGACTTCATCCAGTCCGGGGACGCAGCGGTCGTCACTGTTCGGCCGCAAAAGCCCCTCTCGATCGAGCCGTCCAGCGAGATTCCCGAACTGGGGAGTTTCGCAATCCGCGACATGGGTCAGACCATCGCCGCCGGCAAGGTCCTGAGCGTCGAGGAAGCATAACGACGCATGCAGCAGGCACGCGTCCGACTGGCCGGCACCAGTCCGTCTGACCTTGACGACATCTGTGCGGATGTTCAGGAGATTGCCGACAAAACCGGCGTCAGTCTCTCTGGCCCCGTTCCCCTGCCAACCAAAACCCTGGAAATTCCCACGCGTAAGTCCCCTGACGGTGAGGGAACCGCAACATGGGAGCATTGGGAGATGCGGGTTCATAAACGGCTGATCGACATTGACGCCGATGAACGGGCGCTCCGCCAGCTCATGCGGATTCAGGTACCAAACGACGTGTCCATCGAGATTGTCCTCGAGGACTAACTGCGGGCGTTTCCGCAAGTGACCGATGGCTAGGTCAAGGGACGCCGCCTCATACCGCGATGTCAGCCCCGGCCGGCAACTGCTCGGTGCTGGTCGGAGTCCGACGCTTGATGTCCTTGTGGCCTGTTTGTTTGTTTTCCTGCTTCAGTCCCTTGGAACCATTGCCATCGGGGCTGCCGAACTGACCACGCTGGTAGCTGTCAGTACGCCATTATATGAGGCTCCTTGGACCATTATTACAAGTGTCTACGCCCACGCCGGGATATGGCACTTACTTGGTAATGCGGTATTGATCGCCCTGCTCGGTCTGATTGTTGAGCGGGTCACAACCTGGGTTCGATTTCAGATCTTCTTTCTCGTCACCGGTGCCCTTGCTGGCATCGTCCAGACGCTTGTTACCGGGGGAGCTGTTCTTGGGGCAAGTGGTGCTGCATTTGCCCTGCTTGGCTATATCATCACCGGCAACCGGCTCACTGATGGCCTGCTTGACTGGCTTCCGATCCCGCCTCGGTGGCAATTGGTTGGCTTTGTGGCGATTGCCGCAGTCATTGCGGGCAGTACCTATGCTCCCGGGGTGGCGTTACTCGGACACTTTACAGGATTGTTCGTTGGGTTGATAGCCGGACGCGTCCACCTGTTGCGTCCAAGCTAAGAACACAATTCCTAAGTGCGAATCACCGATATATCACGGTGCGGGCTCGTAGATCAGGGGT
>JBEQBL010000024.1:13498-14192 GCA_041639835.1 Salinarchaeum sp. | reverse complement strand
TGCGTCCTCAGAAATCGAAGATTTCTGATGTGCGAACGAGGACTCCGTTCTCGTTACCGCTGCTTGTCCGCTACGCGGACTGCGCTGCTCGTTGAGGAAGGGGGCTTAGCGCCTCAATTCAGCTAATCCTGATGGCAGATCTCACGAAAGTTCTCGAAGATAGCCTCGCCCTCAGCAGTATGGGCAACCTCAGGGTGCCACTGAACGCCGTAAAGATCACGTGAGGGATCGCTCATCGCCTCGACAGCACAGATATCGCTTCGGGCAGTAATCTGAAATCCATCAGGAACTGTTGTAACTTCATCAGCATGACTTGCCCAGACCTGTGTCTCGGGAGCCAAGGAGCCGACAAGCGGATCCTCAGCGTCGATAATGTCGACGGAGACATCTGCATAGCCACCGTACTCACCGCCGGAGACGGTTCCCCCTAGAACATCAGCAATAACCTGCATGCCAAGGCAGATACCTAATACCGGAATATCAAGCGCAAGGTAATCAGCACAACGGCCGACCTGTGTGATATCCGGACCGCCGGAGAAGATAAGTCCATCAGCATCAATATCCGCAGGATCGGTAGTATTATCGATAAGTTCGGTGTCAACGCCGATATCGCGCAGCGCACGGCGTTCAAGATGCGTAAACTGGCCGTGATTATCAACCACGTCGATGCGCGTCATTAGATACTACCTAGAAG
>JBEQBL010000024.1:0-13488 GCA_041639835.1 Salinarchaeum sp. | reverse complement strand
AGCACAGTCAAAAGCGGTCCGTTTGAAAGACGAGTGAAGCCCGATTCAGGCGAAGGTCTTTGAGACGGACTTGCCGTCTTCCTCCGCACTGACTTTCTCCCAAGCGTTTTGGAAATCGCTCATCTGCACGTCAGTGCGGTCATCTCGAATCGCGAACATCCCGGCTTCAGTACATGTCGCTTTGATATCAGCACCGGAAGCGCCATCAGCCATCGATGCTAACGCATCATAATCCAGATCGCTAACAACGGTCATATCCTTCGTGTGGATCTCGAAGATCCGCTTGCGGCCCTCATGATCGGGCTTTGGCACCTCAATGAGTCGGTCGAAACGACCGGGACGAAGAATCGCCGGATCGAGCATATCAAAGCGGTTAGTCGCAGCGATAATGCGGATTTCACCACGATCCTCGAAGCCGTCCATCTCCGAGAGCAGTTGCATCATCGTCCGCTGGACCTCGGCATCGCCGGAGGTCTTTGATTCGGTCCGCTTTGAGGCAATGGCGTCGATCTCGTCAATAAAGATCACGGCGGGTTCATGATCCCGTGCCACCTGGAACAGATCGCGAACGAGTTTGGCTCCTTCGCCGATAAACTTATGTACCAGCTCTGAGCCGGCCATTTTAATGAAGGTGGCATCGGTCTGGTTGGCAACAGCCTTGGCAAGCATGGTCTTTCCGGTGCCTGGTGGACCGTGTAAAAGGACTCCACTCGGCGGCTCAACGCCGACGGTTGCAAAGTCTTCCGGGCGCTGAAGGGGCATTTCAACGGTTTCGCGAACCTCAAGCAGTTGTTCTTCAAGCCCACCGATATCCTCATAGATAACATCGGGTGACTCCTCAACTTGCATGACACGGGCGCGGACATCCGTCTCATCTTCGAGGACCTTGACGATCGAGCGGGAGTTGTTCAGCGCAACCCGGTCATCGGGTTCAAGCTGTGTCCGCATTTCGTCGGTGACCTCGGTGAGCAGTTCCTGATTATTACCGTGCTGTTTAACGATTACCCCCTCATCTGTTAGTTCCTGGGCGGTGGCTACAAACAGTGGCGACTGCTTGAGCTTTTTGTTCTCATGGGTGAGTCGCTCAAGTTTCTGCTGATACTTGTTGTTCTCAGCATTGGCATCGAGAAGCTTGTCACGCATCTCCTCGTTTTGCGCTTCTAATACCTCAAGTCGCTCTTGCAGCGCCTCGATTTTCTCCTGCCGGGGGGCATCTTCGTCATACGGGAGCTCAACCTCGAGCTCATCCGCAGAATTACTCATTACCACTGCATAAGAGACTGATTCATATGAGGTTTCGGGTGGATAATTTGATTCTCATGAGTAATATCTAAATGAAAAATATTACCTTGTAGCATCCGGTATCGAAGGATGCGATGAGTACGACAAATTCGACAGCTGCTGGGACGACGGCACCGACTACCGAGGATCTCCAATCGTTGCCGCCCAGTTCGAAACTGGTCTTTACTGTGCTCAAACGTGAGGGAACTCTTTCACAGGGGACCATTGCCGAGGAGACACTGTTACCAAAACGAACGGTTCGCGATGCTATCGCCCGGCTTGAGGAAGTCGGCGTTGTGGAATCGCGGTTTGCATTCTCTGATGCCCGTAAACGACTCTATCAGGTTCGGACTGATCCACGGGAGTGACCGTCACCGAGGGCGTATCGGGGAAGGCTAAGATTATAGACTGCCTTGGGGGAAGCCTCAATATACCCGTCCGCCTGCAGGGACGATAGAAGACAATCGCTTGTGGCGTTGCCGGAGGAAGTGTCGATACTGTGGGTGGCTTCCGTCGAAGAGCGGATCAGTTTCACTCTGCTCGCCGAACGCCTATGTGAGTTGCCGCTATAGTTGATATATGGCGCGGATACTCCACACCGGGGATACACATATTGGGTATCAGCAGTATCACTCCCCTGAGCGCCGGCGTGACTTTTTGGAGGCCTTTGAGAGGGTAATTGCGGATGCCGTTGAGATGAACGTTGATGCCGTTGTTCACGCCGGTGATCTGTTTCAGGATCGTCGTCCAGACCTGCCGGATATACAGGGTGTCGTTGGTGCGTTACGTCGACTCCGGGACGCAAAGATTCCATTCCTTGCTGTCGTGGGGAATCATGAAGACAAGCGAGACCAGCAGTGGCTTGATCTACTAGCTGAGTTAGGACTTGCCGAGCGGCTTGATGACCACCCGCGTGTCGTTGGTGAGCTTGCGCTCTATGGGCTTGATTATGTGCCACCGTCGTTACGATCAGAACTGCGCTATGAATTTACACCAACGGAGGCTGAGTATGCCGCATTGGTAACTCACGGGTTGTTTGAGCCATTTGAAGGTGGCGACTGGAATCCACAGACGATTATCGACGCGGCCCCGGTTGCGTTTGATGCTCTCCTGCTTGGGGACAACCATACCCCAGGAAAACGCCAGGTTGCTGATACGTGGCTGACCTACCCGGGATCAACGGAACGGGCAAGCGCAAGTGAACGTGAGCCACGGGGATATAATCTTATCACCATCGATGACGGGATTCAGATCAGCCGTCGGACGATTCCAACGCGGCCATTTGAGTTTGTGGACGTAACATTAGAGCCGGGGGAAGGGGCCTCGCAGATCAAGCGCCATCTCAAGGAACGGGATCTTACTGACGCGGTCGTGATCGTAACGATCGAGGGGGACGGTCAGCCGGTGACCCCCGGGCCACTTGAGGAACTAGCCCGCGAACGGGGGGCGATGATCGCTCGGGTCAATGACCGTCGGGAACTTGACACCGAAACAACAACCCGGGATGTGACCTTTGCGGATCCTGATGCAGCTGTTGAGGCCCGGCTAGCGGATCGATCATTAAGTGCTGCGGCTCGGGATGTTGACCGGACAGTTCGGGATCAAGCAATTGCCGATAGCAATGTTCGACAGACGGTTCGTCGCCGGGTCGATGAGCACTTACAGGAGGGTCTAACTGCCTTTGAGCAGGCGCCCACAACAGAACAGGAAACAGCTGAACAATCACAGGCATCACC
Organism: Salinarchaeum sp.; assembly: GCA_041639835.1. Classification (GTDB taxonomy): domain Archaea; phylum Halobacteriota; class Halobacteria; order Halobacteriales; family Salinarchaeaceae; genus CAZFMU01. Next base: position 10,471 of record JBEQBL010000024.1, on the reverse strand, counting down.
TGAACAGACAACAGAAGCCCAACCAACGGACACAACAGATACAGACACCTCACAGTCAACCACAGCATCGGACTCGGATCAGCAGGCATCGATGGAAGAATATCTATAAACTACCCATGACTGAGCTCAAAAGCTGTTCCAGTGGGGGAGTCAATGTGTGGTTGAGTGGCCGTGTGTGGGCATCACGACGGCAGTTCATTGGGAGTATACGGTGCTGTTTCTCCTCGGGATCTTCTAAGTGGATGCGCCCTCGGAGAGAGAGACAGGCCAATGATAATCCACCATCGCACCCGAAAGGGCACGGTGCGGTGTCACACGCTACATTAGTGCAGCATGCTTTCCTCTCATATTACCACCACCAAACGTGGGAGGAACAACACGGCATCAGCCGGCTTGCCGGTTGGAGCTTAGCTACGCCACTTCACGCAAGCGGGATGGTGGGGAGGACTATGACAAACACATACGAATACAGTAACGGCATCAAATCAATCTCGTCGCCGGGCCAGAACGCGGTGGCCGGCAGCGCATCCGACGCGCTTTCTCCCATCCGTTCACGGCTGGGGTGCCGCGTTACACAACAATGATCTTTGAGCGAGTGACATTGCGGAATATCCGCTGTTACGAGAGTGTTGATATTGACCTGACTGAGGGTGTAACGGTTGTTCATGGGCCAAATGGGAGTGGGAAAACAACCATCCTTGAGGCCTGTTTTTTCGCATTATACGGCGCACGGGCACTTGAGGTGACTCTTGATCGGTTTATTACCACGGGGGCTGATGAAGCAGCTGTCACTCTGTGGTTTCGTCATGATGGAGCGGACTACCAGATTCATCGCCGGATTCGACGATCCGGCAACCGTGCATCAACAGCAGAGTGCACACTCGAAACCCCTGAGAGTACGGTTGATGGCGCCAGAGATGTTCGTGACCGAGTTATCAGTCTGCTGCGGATGGATGCAGAGGCGTTTGTCAACTGTGCGTACGTTCGACAAGGAGAGATTAACAAACTCATTCATGCAACCCCATCGACGCGTCAGGATATCATCGACGGGTTACTTCAGTTGGGTGCCTTAGAGGACTATCGGGACCGCGCCGGTGAAGCGCGATTGGCCGTTGAGGATCGTCTTGGCACATTACAGGGGGAACTCGATGAGGTCACTCGGCGAATCGATGAAAAAGAGAGTAACAATCTCCATGCTCAGCTAAACGATCTTGAAACCAAGCGCTCACAACTTGAGTCAGAAATTGAGACCTTAGAAACAAAGCAGGAACGGGCTGAAACACAGTATGAACAGGCCGTCGATCGGCTTGAGCAATACGAGGAAAAGCAAGCTGAGTTGACTGATATTGAAACGCGCATTGAGACGCTAAAGGAGCGTATTAATGAGACAGAGACAGAGCGTGAGTCGCTGCAAGACCAGCTTGGTGACCTCCGTGAGAAAAAAGAAACACTCACTGACCAACAGCAGCAGTTGGTTGCAGCCAGTGAGCTTGAGACCATGGGCGAGGATCCACAAGCAACCGTCACAGAGGCTACCAATGACATTGAGGCTGATATTGAGGATCTTCGCGACCAGCTTAAAAAACAGGAACTTGAGATTCAGCAGGCGAGCAGTGAAGCTGAGACAGCGGAAACACGAGCAGCGGAACTTGAGTCGGACGCGGAAACGGCCACAGCAAAAGTCGAGGAATTGCAGTCACAGCTCACCGAAAACACAGAGACACTGGAGCAACGACGCGAACAACTAACACAGCTACAAGACCAACGAGACCAGTTACTAGAGAACTTTACCGAGGCGCCAGTTGAGCGGGGGGAGGCTACAACACTGCGGGAAACTCGTCGGGAGGAACTTGAGACAGTAACATCAGAGCTTGCCGATTGTCAGGCCGAACTCGATACGGTCACAACACGTATTGCGCGTGCTGAACGGCTACTGTCGGACGGGCGCTGTCCGGAATGTGGACAGTCCGTTGAGGAAGCTCCACATGTCGAGTCACTTGAGGAAGATCAAAAACGTAAGGCAACTCTTGAGGATCGACAGGAGGAACTTACTGCTCGTCAAGAAGAGCTTCAGACAGCTGTCGACAGGGCTGAGGACCTCGTACAGGTTGAGGCGGAGCTTGAGCGGATAGAGGAGCGAATCGAGCTGACGCAGGAGCGGATTGCCGATCACGAGCAAACCAATGAGCAGCTACGTGACCGGATTGAACAGCAACGCTCCAATGCGGCGGAATATGAGGCAGATGCGGCTGATTACCGGGAGACAGCCACCGAAAAGCGATCACGCATTGAGGAGTGTCGCGAAACGATTGCAACGCTTAATCAACGCCAGCAGGAACGTCAGGAGGAGAAAGCACGACTTGAGGAGTTAGCGGAGACGTTAGACAAAATTGCCGAGGTTGATGAACAAATCACAACGGTTCGTGAACGGCGATCATTGCTGGCAGAACAAAATACCGAACGCCAGACATCGCTGAGTGAGCTGCAGGAGCAACGATCGCAGCTACGCGCGGAGTATGACAAGCAGGCAATTACGCAGGCACAGCAGAACAAACAGGAGGCTGAGCAGGCGGTCACTCAGCTCACGGAGGCACTGGAGAAGCGTCGTGAGAAACGGGATGAGTTGCAAAATGCCATTGGAGCGATTACCGCCGAGATAGAGGAGCTTGAATCCTTGCAGAAGCGTCAGGAAGAACTTGCAACCAGACAGGAAGCAATCGAACAGTTGCACACGGAAGTCAGTGAGCTTGAAACCCTATACGGGGAGTTACGCGGCGATTTACGACAGCGAAACGTAGAGATCTTAGAGGATTTGCTCAATCAGACCTTTGAACTGGTTCATCGTGACGCTGTGTATGACCGGATTGAACTGAGTGAGACGTATGAGCTTACAGTGTATCAAAAAGATGGCGAGCCACTTGATCCCGAGCAACTCTCCGGTGGCGAGCGAGCATTATTTAATTTAAGTCTTCGATGTGGAATCTACCGGCTGCTTGCGGAAGGGATTGAGGGTACAGCACCAATGCCGCCGTTGATTCTTGATGAGCCAACGGTGTTTCTGGACACCGGGCATGTCGGACAGCTTGCGGAGTTGATTGGGGCAATGCAGGACGTTGGCGTCGAACAGATTCTTGTTGTGAGTCATGACGAGGAGCTAATTGATGCCGCTGATGACCTCGTCCAGGTCCAGAAAGATCCCACGACAAATCGCTCAACGGCACAGCGAGAGACAAAACACGTGCTGTCGGATGTTTAATCCGTGTCCTGGGCCATGAATAGCCGGTAGCGACGATAGGCCATTCCGGCTAAAAGTATGCCACTACCGGTGAGAACAACCCCCCAACGCCACCATCCAAGTAAAACAGCCACGAGGATGCCAACAGATCCGGCTAATAGGGCACCGTTAAGCAGGATCACAACTGTCCAGAAAGCAACGCGAATTTCACGCGGTACGTCTTCGGGATCCGGCAGCGAAGCAACAAGCTCCTCGCCGGATTGGACATCGAACTCGGGGTCGGCGGCCTCGAGACTCTGGTTGAGTAATGCAAGTTCTCCGTCTTCATCCTCATCCCGTTCGTTATAATCAAGCGGATCCCGGTTTGCCACAGCAACGCTAATACAACTGAGATAAAAAAACGCGGCGGTCAACCGAGGTAGGGATCGCTTGCTCCGTGCGGTATTTACCCGCGGATCCGAACTATCCGGTGATGGAGCGGGGATCAGCGGAGGTCTTTAGCACGTGGGGTACTATCGGGATCGAGGAGGAGTTCTATGTCGTCGATGCGGATGGTCGACCGACCGCCGGAACCGACGAACTCGTCTATGAGTGTGAGCCACCGGAGATACTTCAAGAGCGGCTTGATCACGAGCTATTTAAATGTATTATTGAGACGCAGATCCCAACGGCGGCAGACCTCACGGAGGCACAGACCGGTTTACAGGCAGTACGAGACGCATTGATTGAGCATGCCACCACGCAGGGCTATCGCGTTGCTGCCGCAGGGTTACATCCGGCAGCGCGCTGGCGCGAACTTGAGCATGCTGAAAAGCCCCGATACCGATCACAACTTGAACGCATTCAATATCCACAGCACCGGAATACGACCGCCGGATTACACGTCCATATTGGCGTCGATGACCCGGACAAGGCGGTGTGGGTCGCAAACGAGCTTCGGTGGTATCTCCCTCCCCTGTTAGCATTATCAGCGAACTCGCCATACTGGAATGGCTTTGATACAGGCCTGCAGTCAGCCCGAGGGAAGATTTTTGAGGGCCTCCCAAACACAGGCATGCCGACAACATTTGAGGGCTTTGCGGACTATCAGGCATTTGAGCGTCGGATGATTGACACCGGCGCAATTGATGACCGGGGCGAACTATGGTATGATGTTCGACCGCATACAGCGCATGGGACCGTCGAGGTGCGAACTCCGGATGCACAGGCGGATCCTAAACGAACGATGGCAATCGTGGAGTATGTTCGCGCATTGGTGCTTGATCTAGCAGCCCGGTATGAGGATGGGGAGTCAACAACCCCGTACCGGCGCGAACTCCTTGATGAGAATAAGTGGCGAGCGATCCGGTATGGGCGGGACGCATCATTTCTGACCCGAGAACAGACCGAGCCAATGTCGCTTGACACGATTGTAACACAGGAATGCGATCGTCTGGGCGTCGACGGACTGAGACGATTGTATAATATGGAAAGCGGAGCAACGCGCCAACGCCGACTCCGAGACGCGAAGGGCCTCGATGAGCTGTGTCAATCACTGCTCCTCTGAGCAAGGTTTTTATTCTCGTTTCGCTTCTGTTGTTTATGAGAGGACTCATGAGCTCCGACGATACATCCATCGACGACCGGACCGAAGAGAGTACACCCGCAGAGGAACTCTCTGAGCGCTTAGAAGAGGGGACCGATCGAGCAATCGAGGAGTTTGATCAACGACTGGTTGATCTTTTAGCATGGTTGCTGGATACCGAAACAAAGGCCCGAATCTACGTCTATCTCCGCCAACAGCCACAGAGTACGAGTGAGGAGATCGCCGAGGGCACCGGTCTGTATCCGAGTACCGTCCGGGAAGCCCTTGCAGAGATGACCGATGACGAGGCGGTAAAACGAAACAAGCGTGACAGCACCGGGGCCGGCAATAATCCATACGAGTACGATGCTGTCGCCCCAAGTGAGCTTGTCAGCTCAGCAGCCGAACAGGTACAGGATCAACTCAATGCCGTATTTAATCTTGATAGCTATCTCCAGGGGAGTTCAACAGCCGATATTGATTCCGATCCGGTGACAATCTCCGTTGAGGAGCCATCGGACAGCCAGCAGTCCTCGACGGATGATCACTCTGATAGTGATAGTTAATAACCCCCATAGACAGTTCTTTTATTTGATGGACGTGCAATCAGGGCATATGGACGTTGCCCTCGGTGGGACTTTCGATCCAATTCATGACGGGCACCGGGCTCTGTTTGACCGGGCGTTTGAACTTGGAAACGTTGTTGTTGGGCTTACAACCGACCAGTTAGCGGCCTCTATTCGACCGGCAAGCCGGCCAATTCGAGAACATCGCCGTCGTCGGGCTGATCTCAAGGCCGAACTCCAACACTATGCTGAAAAATACGGTCGCAGTTTCAAGATTCGATCACTGGATACCCCAACAGGGATTGCAAGTGAAAAGCCAGCCCTTGATCACCTGGTTGTATCACCGGAGACAGCCGACGCAGCCGAACAGATTAATGCCCTTCGCCAAGAGCGTGGCCTCGATCCATTATCAGTGCATGTTGTCGACCATGTTCGTGCCGAGGATGGAGATATCATTTCAAGCACCAGAATCCTCCGCGGCGAAATCGATGAACACGGACAGGTACTGGCGGACGAGCAGTCTCGCCAGTCAACAGTCCAGGATTGACCGCCTCCGACGGCTAAGAGTGTAGGCTTACGGCTTATCAGTTGTCGGTAATACGATTTCGTTATTCAGTTTGAAACACGCAACAAGCCCGTTCCAGGTATGATTACGCATGAGTTATTGGATAAATATTTCGTGTGTTTAACTACTGTTATCGGCCTGTTATCCGCAGTACTATCCGTACCACGGTCAGGAAGAAAAGTCACGCATCGATGCTGTGGCTGACGGAATGTGGACTGAGCACCACGGTGGCAAGTTGAGAATGCCGAGGAGAGTTACCACGATGGTGGCGAGAATCCGGCCGCCCGCAGTCGCTGTTTCCAGTGTTGCTGTACGCTGACTCGTGATACCCCAACGGCGTCTGCAACCTGCCCCTGAGAGCGTTCGTCTCCGGAGACTAGTGCCCCAGCGTACAAACTGGCAGCCAATGCCGCCTTCTTCGATCGATCCGTCGCCGGGACATCAAGTAAAAACAGTTCGGCCGCCACTGACCGTGCCTCCGCATCAAGGGCGAGTTGCTCGGCAGCCTCTGTAAGCTTATTAAGCCATGGTTCGTGCTCGACACGATCACTTGCCGGATACACAGGTGTACATGAAAACAGAGTGGCCAAAAGTATTCGGCTCGCTGATATCCTCCCCCGGCTGAAGTCATAGGCGTTCGTCTTGAATAAGTGTCACTGTCTCAGCACGCTATCAGCCGGTGGTTTATATCACAACCCGAGATGAGGGAGGCATATGTCGAACCACCCAAATCAAGCAACACAGCATACAGCGACCGCCCACAATGAGGAGCTTGAGACGCGAGTTGGTGAACTTGAGGCGGCTGTTGAAGCATTAGAGGCGTATATAGGGCATGTCAAACGGACCGACGACGAGCTTGAACAGCGTGCCAATGCCGCATTAACTGCCGTTGAGGATCTTGAATCACGGGTACAAGCCCTTGAGTCGGTATCTGAGCCACCAACGACCGCCAGTAACAGTCAAAAGCCGGCGGCTCAGCGTCTCGCTCACCAACCAGACGAGGCATGTCAGCAGCGGTCTCCGTCGGAAGAGACAGCAGCACCGCAACCGGGCACCGCTGACACAGCCGATGAGTTTAGCCCACCAGCACCGATGGGGGGCACATCAAAACAAGAGACCGATGAGGAATTAGAGGAAGCCACTGGGTTACTTGATCGCCTTCGATCGGAGCTGTGATTCGAACGGTACTAGCGGTTGTACTCGCGGTGGCAATTATCGGTGCCGCAGTACCGGCCATTGAACAGGGTCAGATTGACCGCACTGAGACGACAATTCGGGGAGATCTCTCTGCGCTTGATACAGCAATCACAAGCCTGACCACAACCGAGGATGCCACCCAGACCCCGTCTTTGGCTGCCCAACGAGCCGTGACGGTCACACTTCCGTCTGATGGGATTGGGGCAGCACCTATTGAGACGGTGGTAATTGACGCCGACGGATGCACATACCGGATCGTTGACGGACCAACGGATAGGATACCGTTTGCGACGGCAGAGCGGGTCGTGGTAGCACCGAACCGGAGTACTGAGACACTCACACTAAACGAGACTGGCCGACATCAGCTCATCGCACGATTACGGCAGTATAACGGATCACGAATCATCGAAATCGAACGCCACGATCGTCAATCACGCTGATGACCGCCACACGGCGGACAGCGAAGAGCCAGTCGCCTGGGGTTTATATTGAGAAGCGCAGCGACCGGATGACGTGATTGATCTCCGCCAGGCACTGGGAATCAAAGCGAACAATGCCGACGAGACATGTTCGTGTCATCCAGTCGGCGATGGGCGGACACTTGATGCTACAGCCTGTAACGGTCGACTCACTGAGGCACCAGCCTGCCGAGCAACCGCTAGTCGACTTGTTGCTGGACAGGACACACCCACGATACGGATTCAGACGCAGGGCACTGAACGACTCTATCAGGGACAATCAGCTGCCCTGTTGGCGGCCGCCGGGCGATTTGCGACTCTGGTTGCTGATCACGATCCTGCCTTAGCACGGCGAGCGCGACGAAACCCACTGGCGGCTGCAACAATTGCTGATACACGAGAAGACCCAATTGCCACAATCGCCACAGAGACAGGATTGCTTGATACAGGAGGCGAGACAGATACGTATACCGACATATTTCGTCCAGCAGTCAAACCGCGGATTGCAAATGCATATCTCATTCAGCATCCGCCGCCAGGGGGCACACAGCGCGATACCGTTGCACTTGAGACCGGCGGATACGCATATATCTATGATCGACCGGCGGCTGGGACAGGATACTATCATCTCACGCCACCGGAGATGGAGTGGTCACAAACAACACTTGGCGGACTCACGGAGGCCTATGAATGGCTAGCCGAGGCTGGCGATACAGATCCGATGACAGAAGACGGCCCAGTCGCGGCAGTCAGAGCGGTTAAGGAGGCGACCGCATCGGTCACGGTGCGGGAGGCCGCGGCCGTGCTACGCAAGCATACGACGGGCTATGGCGTTATTGAGGAGTTGTTTGCTGATCCGGCGGTGAGTGACGTATATGCAACGGCGCCAGCAGCCCAAACTCAGCTGTGGGTAATTCGCGATGGTGAGCAGTTACAGACGAATGTGCAGCTGACCGCCGCGGGAACAGCAGCAATCGCCTCACGACTTCGACGGGAAAGTGGGCGGTCATTTTCACGGGCAATGCCAACCCTTGATGCGACGGCTACTATTCAAGAAACTGCGGTCCGAGTCGCCGGGATATCAAAGCCAGCGACAGACGGACGGGCGTTTGCGTTCCGACGTGGAGGAACAATGCCGTTTACCCTCCCCAAGTTAATTGCCAATGGCACTCTGTCGGGCGAGGTCGCTGGAGTGCTCTCAGCGGCGGTTCAGCGAGATGCCGCTGTATTAGTGACGGGTGCTCGTGGTGCCGGAAAGACAACACTTCTTGGGGCGTTGCTATGGGAACTACCGGCGACAACGCGAACAATCACAATCGAGGATACCCCGGAACTTCCGATTGAGTCCTTACAACAACAGGATCGAAATGTTCAGCCATTGCGAACAGCGCTTGGGGATGATCCGGGAATTACACCAACAGAGGCACTTCGATCGGCATTGCGCCTCGGCGAAAGTGCTCTTGTGCTCGGAGAGGTCCGCGGAGAGGAGGCGCAGGTACTCTATGAGGCAATGCGGGTCGGTGCCAGCGGAGCAGCGGTGTTGGGAACAATCCATGGTGACACAGGAACAGATGTCAAGCAGCGAGTCACAGCCGACCTTGGAGTCCCGGAGTCGTCGTTTGCGGCGACAGATCTGATTGTGACAGTTGAGTCATACCGGACAGCAGCCGGGGATCGTGGGCGTCGTGTCAAATCAATCGAGGAGGTAATCGGCGACGCGTCGGTACGGTTTGAGCCACTGTATACGCTTGATACCACGGAGGGGCATGAATCGGCTACACTATGCGGTACCGGGCGCATTGCACGAGGAAACAGCCATCTCGTTGACCGGCTCACGGCGCCTGAGGAATCGTATGCGACTGTTGCTGGCCAAATCACGGATCGGGCACAGTTCCTGAGGACACTTGCAACACGAGGAGAGACAGCCCCGACCGCGGTAACGACCGCTTATGCCAGACGCCGGGGAACAAGATGACAAAGTGGCTTGTAACAGCCGTCGGGTGGCTGCAACGAGGCTATCCGTGGCCGGTGTCAACAAGCGATGAACTGGTCCAGGCACTTCGGTTTCTTGATCACGATCAAGCACTGTCACCGGAGACAATTGTCCAGGCAGGGTATGTACTCGGTGGACTAACAGCGATATTGCTTACTGGTGTATTAGTCTATGTGCCACCATCATATCGACCGGCAGCAGCTATTGCGGTGATCGCCGCCGGATTGGGAGTGACCCATGGCGTTCATCAGACGCCAATGGCTTTGGCGACACTCAAGCGGACCCGAGCGCTGGGGGCGGCACCAGGGATCGTTGGACGGGCAGTCCTCCGGATGCGAATCGATCCATCTGAAGAGGCAGCCCTGTCCTTTGCCATTGAGACAGGCGACGGGGCTTTGGCAGCGAGTCTTAGACGCCACGTGCGTCGGGCGGCTGGACGCCCGGGGACAGGAGCAGAGTCGTTTAGCGAGGAGTGGCAGGACTGGTTTCCAGCACTTGGACGGGCATTGCACTTGCTTGGGGCCGCCGCGGATGCGCCACCGGCACGGCGAGAACGGACACTTGACCGAACAATGACAGCAGTACTTGAGGGAACCAATGATCGAATGCGAGCGTTTGTCGGAGCTGTCAGTGGGCCGGCAACGGGTATCTATGCGTTTGGCGTGTTGCTTCCATTAGCACTTGTTGCTGTGTTGCCTGGAGCACGACTTGCTGGGATTGCCGTGACGGTGCCACTGATTGTACTCATATATGATGTCCTCTTACCAGTTGGACTTATCAGCGCCGCCGGGTGGGTCCTACTACGGCGGCCGGTTGCATTTCCCCCGCCACAGATTGGGCGAGGGCATCCGAAGATTACAGACCGGTGGTGGCCAGCCCCGGTCGCGGCGATA
>JBEQBL010000023.1:0-14397 GCA_041639835.1 Salinarchaeum sp. | reverse complement strand
GCGTCCTCAGAAATCGAAGATTTCTGATGTGCGAACGAGGACTCCGTTCTCGTTACCGCTGCTTGTCCGCTACGCGGACTGCGCTGCTCGTTGAGGAAGGGGGCTTAGCGCCTCAATTCAGCTAAAGGATCACAACAGATCCTCGTAGGCACTTGGCTCAAACTGATCGGGGTCGTCAACAGCATTTGTTGCTCGCTTAACGGACATCTCATCAAGCACGGTGTGAAATGACTCTGTCTCCGGGATCGCGAAGAGATTACACTCGATTGCCTGATCGGGCGTCCGGACGGTTGAATCCAGAATAAATGCATACTCCTGTCCGGCTGGGAGATCAGCCACAAGTGCCCCAAGTGTTGTTGCCGCGCTATCCTCAATCAACTCGGGAGGATGATGCTGGATCTTCCGGTCTAATGTATTAGCCCAGCCATCGATAAAGCCACTTGTCATGATATTTCCAATCTCCTCAAGTGCCGATCGATGATGATCCGTTACGCCCTCGGCATCAATCTCCATTGGTAACAACGCGTCACCAACTGTGCGGGCTGAGGCCGGGTCAAACAGGATCGCGATAAATCCGTTTGGTGGGGCCTGTAGTTCGGTAAATGTTCCAATCCGGCGGTCATCGGTAACATACCGTGTTACATCAGCCACCGGGACAAAAGTGAGTCGACTAATCTCAACATCGGTATCGATGCCGGTCATCTGTGTTACCTTTGAGGCCGCCCGTTGGGCTCCGGCCCTTGTCATCTCATTGAATACAGAAAGCTTGTCGACTGATAATGGCAGGTCACCGGCGGCTGTATCAACAAACTTCCCAAGCGAGTTTCGCTCCGGAAAGAGATAGATGTGAAAATCAATGGTCTCTGCGGCGGCTGTCAGCTGACTTGTAAAGGTCATCGCCGTTTCGCGCTCATTCCAGAGGGGCACCTCCTCCGGCAGAATGCTGGGCCACTCGCCGGCGACATACGTCGGGGGTCCAAGCGTAATTTTTGTCTGAAAGTGATCTGCCCAGGCATCAACGAACCCGCCGACCATGATGTTGGCCGTCTCGCTGACGCCACTGCGATCCAATTCGGGGCTTACATTGCCCCATGACTCTGGCATAATTGCCTCAACTAGCGTGGTGGCACTTGCCTGATCAAAGACAAGCACGATTGTTCCATCAAGCCCATCGCTTGTCTCAATTTCAACGCCAACAAATTCCTCACCATCAAATTCCTCTGCCAGGTCCGGCAATGGGGTTAGATCAACATGCGTTACGTCGACATCGGTCTGTGTCCCACTGAGCTGGGTCAATGCATCCGCGGCTGCAGTTGCTCCTTCGTACGCGAGATCATTGAACGTGCCCAGGGTCTGGATATCAAGCCGCATGAACAATCAACTTATGCGATGGCATCCTCGATGGCTTGGAGGACGTTTGGCTTCTGAAATGGTTTGGTGATATATCCATCAGCCCCTGCCTTGATAGCCTCTTTCATCATTTCTTCTTGCTCAACTGACGTACACATGATCACTGTCGCCTCCGGATCGAGTCCTTTGATCTCATCTGTTGCCTCGATACCGTCCTGAATAGGCATCGCGATGTCCATCATGACTATCTCCGGGGCTGTATCCTTGTACAGCTCGACGGCTTCAACGCCGTTTTCGGCCTCCCCGACGATTGTATGCTCCCCCTCCAGGATCTCCCGGAGCAAGTTTCGCATAAAATCAGAATCATCAACGATGAGCACGTCCACGGCCATGCTCACAGTTACGGGGAGGCTGGAATAAATGCTTCTACGCGCCAGTCGACTGGATGTTGCCGATTTGCCGTGATCTGGCCGTAGCTTTCGGCCTTTTGTTGGCACATCCCTACATCCGTAACGCGCGTTGGGTTCCTGGCGCGGCAACAGCCCCATTGAGCTGTGCCACATAATCAAGACTTCGCAGATGGTGCTCGACTGACAGTCCTGATGGCCCGCCGGAGCCGCGGAGATTTCGATCGGCCTCGGGATGCCCGCGAATCAGTGTTCGTAGGCGCTCGCCGGCGGATTCCCCAATCCATCCGATCCGCTCGTAGTACGTCACCGTACTATAGGCGTCCTGTGGGCTACTCTCGGTGACCAGAAACTCGACCCATTCTAAGACCAACAACTCCTCAGTAAACCCATCCGGTAGTGTCTCAAGATACGGACGGGCACCCTCCGGTGGCGCAAGCGGCTGCCGAGCTTCCGGTGGTTTTGGATCACTTGGTGGTTGAAATGTTTCCGCCTCTGAGGTTGGTGTTGAGTCTGCTGGCTGGGGCGATGTCTCCGCCGTCTGTGTCGGGGCTGGATCGGGGTCCGGCTCCACCGTCGGATCGTCTGTCGTGTCCGTTGTCGCTGGTTCCGCGGGTGTCTCAGTGGTCTCCGTCTCAGACTCCGCTGGTTCCATCTCAAAGGCCTCTTGCTCGTCGTATTCTTCCTTGAGATCGTCAAAACTCCGCGCTCCACCCTCGGCTGTTTCCGGCTCCGCATCGACACCTTCCTCAAGCGGTTCAAACTCGTCGTCGACCGACTCGACGGCGCCACCGGTGGTGTCGCCATCGTCCGCTGGCTCAGTGTTGACCTCGCCCTCGAAATCATCGTCGAAAAACTCCTCGGCGTCAGCCTCCATAATTTCCTCATCGAGTTCATTGGCCTCTTCTGGCTCGTCATCGTCCTGGAATAACCCGAGTGAGTCATCATCGACCGTGCCCGAGAAGCCGCCACTTTGCTGATCAACAAAGGGATTGACCCCCTTGGTCACCATCTTATAGATATCAAGCAACTTGCGGACGTTGTCCTCAATATCCTCAACTGTCTCGCTGATCTGCTCGTTTTCCGTCCGCACTGTCGATACGGTTGAGGATAGATCCGAAAGCTCCTGTTCGAGTTGATCGACCCGTACTTCGAGATCGCCAACGTCCGTCTCGCTGCCGAGGTCATCAAACTCGTCATCACCCTCTGCAAACTCCTCTCCACCGAAGGGATCATCATCATCAAATGAAAGCGCCTCATCATCCTCGGTATCAGCAAACATCGCTCCAGGATCATCGCCGTCGGAGGCTTCTGCATCGGGCTCTTCTGATTCTGACCCGAACAGTCCGTCTAAGACTCCAAGGATCAACAACACCGATCCAAGCAGCACACCGATCCCGATCCACCCGCCGGTCCCGATAAGAGCATCAACAGCACCTGCAAGGAGGGATCCGTCAACGGGCACAATAATCTAAATTCAGCCGGTAGGACACTTGAATATTGTGACCGGTTTACAGGCTGTCGAGGCGAATGCCTCGGGGCCTGACCCCGAGGCGGTTCACGTAGTTTCAAGCCCGAACTGATATATCGATCGCGAGCATAGTCGGCGTGGACGGGAATGTCCGAGTCCGTTATTGCCGATTTCCGCGCCGAGGCTATCTTCGCGGATACCGTTCGGACCGATCCGGAACCATGTCGTGTTGTTCTTAATCGGACACAACTCGTTGTTGCTGGTGAGAACCGCCGTCGTCAGATTCCACTGGCGTCAATCTTTGATATTATCGTTAGTCGCATTCCGTCCGACCTGGCGGAATTTTTCAACCAGACTGTCCTGGTCGGGTATACTGCCGATCGCACCCGACGTACGGTCGTTATCGAAGGCCCGCATGACCGGATCGACAAGTTTGCGATGTATCTGTATAAGGCGACTCTGGAGGGCCACACCGCGAATGTCAAACATCCTGCTCGTAAGGGCGGCCGTATTGTTGATGCCCCCTTGCGTGAGGCAACAATCAGTCTTCGCCCTGAGGCGGTCCAGTTTACCGGCGATGAGATTGACTTTACTATCGATCTCACGGTCATCACGGACATTTCACAGATGCAACGCACGATCGACACCGAGCAACAACCGGTTCTGTCGGTGCGCTCAATGACCGAAACTCAGGCGGTGACAACCGAAATCTTCCACCCATCGGTACGCAAACTCAACATTCTTGCCCGGTATCTTCGCCTTCGGTACTTCCAGTTAGAGGACCATCTTCGGGAGATTGAGGTCACCGACGATGAAGCGGGAGTACTTGTGGCCCTGTACTCTGGGGGGACCCCAGAGAATCTCGCGGAGACACTGGATAAGGATGCCCAGACCATTGAGGCACTCCTTTCGGGACTGATCGAGAAGGAACTTATTGACGATACTGAGACCGGGACCCTCACCGCGTGGGGCCGGCTCCTTGTCAGCGATCGGATTGATGATATTAACGTGTAACGTAGTGGAGCCGAGGATAGCCGGGGTATCGCTGTGACAGCCGGTGTGCGGTGAGGTCACGCCCTTGTGGGCACCCCTGCGTCAGAATCGGCCAATCAGCCGGTGGGCCTGGGCCCGTCATTCCGATTCCATTGCTCCGCTTGCAATTTTTCGCCCTCGGGCTGTCAGTTCAACCTCCCGGCGCTTGCGGACCTCCGAGAGGACGTCTAATTCAATTAAATGCTCATAGATTTCCTCTACCCGCTCGACATCCATATCGACAAATTCCGGGATCTCAAATGGCGATACCCCGGAATGCAGCGCCATAAGGACCTTCTGCTCTGGATATTCAAGATCGACACCAATCTCGCTACGCTCTTCGCCTTCCCGAAACAGTGACTCGAGAAAGGCACAGTGGCGTTGATCGCCCGAGAGATACGTCTGGACCGAGGTCCCGTCTTCGGTGGTGTGTTCAACCTTTAGTACTGTTTGACGCTCATCCCGAACATCCTGTTCGGCGGCGGAAAACTCCGAGATGTCGTCTAACTCGATTTCAGTAAAGCTCCCATCAGTCAACGCCACATCGACAGCCTCAGGGGTTACTTTGACCGTTGCTTCGGTCCATTCGGCGTCAGTGATCACCCCCCCTTCAACAGCCGGATGCCGGGCCACAATCCGTGCATGATCAAGTACGGCACTGTATAGCTGCTGTTCGATCTCATCCGGATCCTTCGAGGCCGTTAACAACAGCACGTTGTCTGCTTGGTCGCCAAACCGCACAGCTGTATACTCGGACACTCGTGCGATCGTCTGGTTGTGATCAAAGCGTCCGCCAATATCCTTGACGGCTGACAGCGGAATTGTTCGTGACCCTGCTTCAGAGGCAAGAACAAGACGCTGATTTGACAGCAGAATTCGCCCGGTAATCCAGCCGACATCCTCGCGTCGGCGCCCGGCTTTCACTGCCTGGAGAAATCGCCCCGGCTTATCGAGGAGCTTTCGTTCCCGCTGTGCCATACACGCTATTGACATCTTCTTCGCCCCGTTCGAGTAAATGCATTGCGGGGCTGTCCGCCCGTCGTCCGTGCCATCGAATCATGATTGTCGCGAACGTAACTCTGCGCGGAGATCCTCAAGAGTCATTCCCTCCGCGGCAAGTGCAACAAGCAGATGATATACGATATCGGCGCCCTCGTGGGCAATTTCATCCTCGTCTCCGTTTTTGACCGATAGGACAAACTCGGTCGTTTCCTCCCCAAGTTTCTCGAGGACATAATCGGTGCCTTTCTCGTGGGTAAACAGTGATGCAGTATATGACTCTTCCGGCAGGGTCGCCTTGCGGTCCTCAATCACAGCAAACAGCTCATCAAGCACGGGTTCGTTGTCATCATCTGGAGTATCCGTCATACTGCATACTACCTGAGGATCATCAAATACCCGGCGTTTGTGCGCCTCCGGCTATCAATCACGATTCTCGAGCTCAATATCGGCGACAATATCGTATGGATGCCGGTCTTTACGAATGCCATCGAGCATCCGAAATGCATCCCCTGGTGCGAGGAAATGTTTTGTCACCGCATGGCCCAACGGTGTTGGTGAAAGGCCATCAATAAACTCGTATTCGAGTAACTTTCCAAGTGCATGTTTCGTTGGGACCTCTCCAACCATCTGATCGGCAAGCTGTTTGGCAGCTGCCCCGCCGACGGTGACATTCGCTAATGTTTCCTCAATGGCTGCTGTCTCATCGTAGACCGGTCGTACCGGCTCCATCTCCCCCTTGAGGAGCTTGAAGGCGACTTCATCCTCGGTCATCTCCATAGAGTTATGATAGGTACAGTCCGGTTCGACGAGCATATAAACGGTGCCTTGATCGTGATAATCCGGGCGTCCAGCCCGCCCAAGCATCTGTTCAAACTCTTGGACGGAAAGCCACTCAATCCCCATCGCCAAGGCATCAAAAATGACCTGTGAGGCCGGGAAATCAACCCCTGCCGCTAAGGCTGCTGTTGTGACCACTGCAGCAAGATCCTGCTCGGCAAACTGCTGTTCAACCCGCTGTCGACGTCCATAATCAAGCCCGGCGTGATACGGGGCTGATGCATACTTGATCTGGCGGGAAATCTCATGACATCGCCGTCGAGAGTTTGTAAACACAATTGTTTGCCCGCGATATCCCTTCGAGGATTCGCGATCAAACTCACGCTTCACCAGTCGGTTGGTGATATCAACTTTTTCAGGCCCATCAGCAAAGGTAAGATGTCGCTCAATTGGGACCGGTCGATCCGCAAACTCCACTAATGTGGCCTCTAAGGCTGATGCTAATTCCTCTGGGTTTCCGACGGTTGCCGACAGATAGAGCCACTGTGTCGCCGTTGTGTCCTTGGTCTGTTGGTCTGTACAGTAATATTTCAGCCGTGAAATCAGGCCATCTAACCGGTGCCCTCGTCCAGGCTCCTTGATTGTGTGGACTTCATCGATAACAACGGTTCCGATATCACCAAGATCGTGTCCAACACGCAATGCATGATCAATCCCCTCGTAGGTTCCAACAATCACATCTGCGTCCGGATCAAAACTCGTGCCACTATCACGGACCCGACTGCCACCAACCCGAAGGGTGACATCAACAACATCACCATAGACACGCTTGAAGTCCTGATAGGTTTGATTTGCCAGTGCGACAAGCGGTACAAGAAATACCAGTTTGCCGTCCCCGTTGAGGACGCGGTTCACGCCAGCTAACTCCCCAATCAGCGTTTTTCCAGTTGCCGTTGCCGATACAACAAGCTGATCGGTCCCATCAAGTGCGCCGCCATCAACGGCCAAACTTTGTACCGGTAACAGATCGGTAAACCGATCCCCAATAATTGATGCCAGGTCCGGATGGAGATCTAAGTCGCTCACCGCAATTGGATCAACATCCTCACTTGTTGCTGAGATGGTATCGAACTTGGTCAACTCTGGATCTAGCTGGCCTTTCAGTAGATCGGTAATTCGTTCCAGATCCTGCACCTCAAACAGCAGTTCCTCAAGTCGTTCACGCGCTGGCGCCGTGATCTCACCCTGATAGGAGAGCTTTCGTTCAAGCTCCTCCTTGGCGCACTGTTGGCAAATATAATCGTCCCCATCACGGACGGCTGTCTCACCGGTAATCGGTGAATACCGTCCCGCCTGTGCACAGTACCGGCAGGTCCGGACAGCTGTCGCTTCCAGTTGGTAGGCGTCAAATAATGCCTGTAATTCCCGCCGGCCAGCCGATGAGGTCTGTTCGGAGATCCGAATCCGATCAGCGTGGCGAGCCAACTCAATAAACTCATCAGGATCTCGTGGCCGTTCCTCTGACTCCCGTTTGAGCAAAAAGCGTCCTGGACGCGGCCCGGCGTTGGTCTGTTTGAGTTCAAGAATCCCTTGGAACAGTCGACTCCGGTTACGCGTTGGCGCTACGAGATATCCGCGATCAATCTCATGGAGGAACAGGGTCTCGACGGCTGGCGCCTGCTCAGACACAATCTATGGTATGCAGGCGGTCTATTTAGCTTTGGGCAAATCAGATCACCACGAAGGATCCTACGCTGAGAGTTGCTCCGCTGCCGCCTGGAACAGTCCATCAAGTACCTCTGGGGTTGTCGGGTGGTATGCCCGGTCAGGCAACGCCCGGACATCTGCCTCTAGTTCGATACTTACCTGCATGGTTTTGGCCATCACATCGGCATGATAGTGTAGTCCCTGGTATCCAAGGACTGTTCCATCGGTTGCATCAACAACAAGCGTTGCCTGGCCATGGGGCACATCCTTGGCGCGAAAAATGCCATCGTCGGCTGCCGCCCGTGTGACGGTAATTGTCTCCCCGTTGTACTCGGCTGCGGCTGTTTCACGGGTGTGTCCGACCCGAGCATATGGATAAACGCCTAACCCGGTAAACGCAACGCGGTGTGTACGACTTGTATAGCGGCGCAACGACTCACCCCGATGGGCTGCAAGGATATTCTCAGCCGCACACTGGCCCTGTTCTTTAGCGACGTGTAATACTGGCTGTCGACCGTTTGCATCGCCAACGACGAAGACTCGCGGATCGGTGCGAGTCTGCATGGTTGCCTTTACCCAGTTCTCATCAGGGGTTATCTTGGCTTGTTCAAGGCCGAGTGAGTCAACCGCCGGTTCCCGGCCGGTAAAGGTAAACAACTCCTCGGCATCGATTGTTTTTGGCTCTCCGTTGTGTGTCACATGGACTCGCACCCCGGTATCGGTAGCTTCAACGCGTGTTTCCCGTGCTTCGGTATAGATATCGATATCAAACTCCGTCCGGTATAACTCCATGAGCTGCTCGCCATACTCCGGATCGGCCATGTCAAGTGGCTGTGCATCATGCTCAATTACCGTAAGGTCAACATCGCCAACCTCGCTGAGGTAAGGGGCCAGTTCCATCCCAACATACCCAAAGCCCATGATAATTCCCGAGTCAGGGAAGGTGGCCCGATCAAGGACATCCGCGCTTGTTGTCGGTGAGACGGCGCCCATTCCGGGGAGTTGTGGAATCTTGGGCGTTGACCCCGTCGCAACCACGATATAATCCGGCTCGATTGTTCGATCGCCGACGGCTAATGTGTGGGCGTCAAGAAATCGTGCTGTCTCGCGGAGCAGTTCGACCCCAGGTTTCTCAGTCAATGCGTCGATCCCTGTACGACGGTGCTCGGCAAATCCACTGACGTGTTCCCGTTTGCGCTCAATAACCCGTTCAGCGTCGACCTCCGGTGGATCGTGCAGGCGCTCATCAACACGTGCCTGATACCGGTGTGCCCCCGCAGAGAGCACCTCCTTGGATGGCATACACCCACGAAGGATACAGAGCCCACCCCCAGGGTCTCCATCGTCAATCAGCGTCAGTTGCACCTCCGGGTGCCCTGCTAGCTCGTGTGCAACAGCTGCCCCAGCACTTCCATATGCCCCAATTACCGCGACATGAACCATACTGTACTGACGGGCGCCAGCATCAAGGGTCCGTCGCTCCCCCAAGTTCATCTTCAACGCCCGGCTGTTACGTTCACTCCTTACGTCGGCCGTGTCCCGGATAATCACGCTCAAATCGTGTTGCCAACTCATCGGCGTCAATTTTGATGATCGTCGGACGTCCATGGGGACAGGCATAGGGGTTTTCACAGGCAGCAAGCTTCTCTAATAATGTTTTGATCTCCCCATCGGTCAGCGTCGTATTGCCGGTAACGGCCGGGGCACAGGCCTGATCGGCCAAAAGTTCGGCTGCAACCACGTTTAGCGGTCGCTCGGCATTTTTCTCAGTAGCAATCAACGCATCAATTGCATCATACAGACGCTCCGGTGGCAGTGTTGACCCCAGTACTGCCGGTACAGTTCGTACTGCCACCGTGTCATTCTCTCGGTCCGCATGAAACCCTAATTGGGCAAGATCCTCAGCGATGGCATCGAACATCGACGCCTCGGTGGGGGTAACCTCCAGTGTCACCGGGGTAGCAAGGCTTTGCACTGCTGTTTGTTCCTCAAAGGCTGCCTGTAACCGTTCATATTGGACCCGTTCATCGGCGGCGTGTTGATCAATAATCACCAGTCCGTCACCGGCATCCGCAACAATATAGGTCTCATCGAGTTGACCAAGAACACGTACGGTTGGCAACGCTGTTGATTCGAGGACCTGTGTATCCGCCTTCCCATCGAGCGTCTGCTGTGTGGTGACATCAACCTCTGTATCTTCAGTAGCAGGCTTAGGATCGGCACTGTTTGTTGTTCCACTCTGTGTTGTGGTCGATGATTCGACACGTTCCTGCTGTGTGGGTGTATGTGTTGATGAATGAGTATCCGACGGTGGCTGCTGCGAGCCGTCCTCTCCTGTCGTCTCAGCGTGGCTTGGCTGGTTGGAAGCCGCCCCTGTTGTGGTTGCATCCGATGTCTCCTCGGTCGCCACCGTATCGGTTGTCACCTTTGTTTCCTCGGGGGCGGACTGGCCTCGTGGTGCACTTGACCGCAGATGCCCGGCCTCGCGAAGTCGCTCCCGAATTGCCGTCTCAACCGTCTCGGCAACGGCATCATCAGTGTCGAATCTGACAGCGAGTTTACGTGGGTGAACATTCACATCAACCTGGTCTGATGGCAATTCAAGAAACAACACGGCAAACGGATATCGGTCGGCGGCCAGTTGGCGGTCATACGCGTTGACAATTGCGGTGCGTATCCGGTCCGGTTCAACGTACCGACCATTGATATACACCGATAGATACTGCCGGGACGCACGGGTTGTTTCCGGATCACTCACATATCCGTAGACCCGATCCAACGGCCCCTCCGGTGTTACATCGAGTTGATACATTGACTCGGCCACTTCCCGTCCGTGTACGTTCATAATCGCCGACCGACGGTCGCCTTGCCCGGTCGTGGCGAACACCGATGATCCGTTATGTGACAGCGAGACAGCTACCTCGGGAGTTGCTAGTGCATATCGACCAACAACGCGAGAGATATGTCGAAACTCCGTTGTCGGTTCGCTGAGATACTTTCGTCGGGCCGGTGTATTATAAAATAGATCGGTCACCTCAACGGTTGTCCCTGGTGGCCGACCTGTTGGCTCAACGCGTTCGATCTCCCCCCCGACATACTCAATTTGTGTGCCGGCTGTGTCCTGTGCTCGCGGCTTGGTTGTGATGGTCATCCGCGAGACGGCACCAATGGTATGCAATGCTTCCCCCCGAAATCCGAGTGTCTTAACAGTCTGTAAGTCGCCTGCATCATGGAGTTTGCTTGTCGTATGTTCTTTGACAGCCATTCGGGCCCCGGCTTCGGTCATCCCATGCCCATCATCGCGCACCGTGATGGCATCAATACCGCCCCGCGAAACGGCAACATCGATGCGAGTTGCGTCGGCATCAAGACTGTTCTCAATAAGTTCCTTGCAAACCGACGCTGGTCGTTCAATGACCTCGCCGGCGGCAATCCGGGCAACGGTCTCCTGATCAAGTGCGTGAATGTCAGTCTCCTCGGATGCCACAGTCACAAACTGAGCGGCATATCCTAAAACGTTCTCGAAGCAGCCATTGGCTCTCTACGAATACACAAGATGAGTATCTTGAGGTTTGCCCCCGAGGCAGTTGACTCACAATGCCCTCTCTATTATCAGCTACGCTACTCCTCAAGCTGGCGCTGCCACTCTTGGACAGTCGCCATCAGTTCAATCGGTGGCATCGCCTCAACATCAAGCTCCGTGAGTGACTCAAGTACCGTCTCAACATCCTCACCAAACCGATCGCGGAGAGGGGTGCTGGCTGTGTCAGTCTCCTCACTTTGCAACTGTCCACTCTCAAGATCGAAAACTACCTGTGTCGGCTCCTGATCAGCCGTTGCACTGCCTTTTGCCTCAATTGCTTTGTCCTCACGCAGTCGGGTTAGTACGGTCCGTGCACGATCAACAACCGGGCTCGGAACCCCCGCTAAGTCAGCAACATGAATTCCGTAGGATCGGTCTGTCGGCCCCTCACGCACCGTCCGAAGGAATGTGACATCCCCATCCCGCTCATCAGCAGCGACGTGGACGTTTGTCACGCCATTGAGATACTCGCCAAGGCTGGTCAGCTCATGATAGTGCGTTGCAAACAATGTCTTGGCCCCCACCTCATTGTGTAGATATTCAGTCGTACTCCACGCAATTGAGATGCCATCATACGTTGCTGTTCCCCGACCAACCTCATCCAAAATAACAAGTGACTGATCGCTTGCGGCATGCAGAATTCGAGAGAGTTCTTCCATCTCCACCATGAACGTCGACCGCCCCTGTGCGAGTTCATCAAGCGCCCCAACACGTGTATAGATTCCATCGACCAGCCCGATCCGCGCCTGTTCTGCCGGCACGAAACTCCCGATCTGTGCGAGTAGTACAATCAACGCAACCTGCCTCAGATACGTTGATTTGCCACTCATATTTGGCCCTGTCACAATTAGAAATCGCCGTGTCGTATCGAGCGTTACGTTATTTGGTACAAACTCGGTGGTTGTCTCAACCACCGGGTGGCGCCCTCGATCAATCGTGATTGGTCCCCCCGGCTCCCCGAGTGTTGGACGGGTCCATCCTCGTTCCGCAGCATGAGTTGCTAACCCAGCCAGTGCATCGATTGTTGCAAGTGCCCGCCCAACTGCTTGGAGCATTTCGGCGGCATCAGCCACCTGCTCCCGAAGGTCCGCAAACAGCTCCGTTTCGAGTTCAGCCCGACGCTGTTCCAGTTCAAGAAGCTCTCGCTCCCGCTGTTCTAGTTCCTCGGTGACAAATCGCTTTGAGTTTTTAAGTGTCTTAATCTCCCGAAAGCCATCCGGAACCCCATCTGCAGCCGACTTCCCAACCTGAATATAGTACCCATCGGTCTTGTTTCGATCGACTGTGACATGCGCTAAGCCATGCTCCGAGCGCACACGCTCGGCCAGTTCATCAAACCATGTTGTCAATTGTTCATGTCGTTGTACGATCTCATCAAGCGTCTCATCATACCCCGGTGCCAGGACCGGGCCATCCGTCGGAGTCGCCGCCGGATCCGATCGCAATGCGGTTTCAAGCTGGTTGCGGACCGCGGCGACCCGCTCCCGATCGGGGTCGGTTGCAATCTCGATCAGTGGTGAGTCAGCAAGGCGTTTGTTGCTCTCGATAATCTCAATAATCGTCGGGACCACCGCAAGTGAGTCCCGTACCCGAAGGAGATCACGCGGCCGTGCACTCCCATGTGCTGCCTTACTGGCCAGCCGTGGTAGATCATACGTCGCCTGTAGCTCCTCTTGGAGCTGATCGCGCACTAACGGTCCCTCGGTTAAGACGTCAATTGACGCAAGTCGACGCCGGAGGTGTGCCTGATCTCGGGTCGGACGCTTTAACCACTCACTGAGCCGCCGGCGACCAGGACTTGTCACCGTTCGGTCGATTGTCTCCAACACTGTCCCGTCGCTTCCCCCTTGCATTGTATCGGTGAGTTCGAGGTTCTGCCGGGTTGTTGCATCGAGTGTTACCTGATTGCTTCCACGAGCGCGCTGGAGGCGCGTAAATGATGCTAATACACCAGCCCCGGTATCGGACACATACGCAAGAATCGCGCCGGCTGCTTGAATGGCTGGTCCATCCTTATCAAGTCCAAGACTCTCGATTGCACCATTTCCAAACTGTTCACGCACAGTGTGTGTCGCAGCCCCAGGAGCAAACACATCAGTCTCATATAGTGTAACCGCTGCCGTCAGTGTCTCCTCGAAATGTCGGGTTAGCGTATCATCACCGCGGACCGCCGGCCCTGGTAATACCTCAACCGGATCAAAGCGGTGTAACTCCGATAGCACCGTTTCTGGTCCGTCGGCAATCGTTGTAACATAGAACTGTCCGGTCGTCACATCCGCAAGAGCCAGTCCATACTGACCTGCCTCGCGTACAATGGCCGCGAGATACCTGGATTCAGCGTCAGTTGGATCCAGCAAGGTACCGGGTGACACCACCCGGGTCAGTTCCCGCGTATGTCCGGTTTTGGTCTCGGCTTGATCAGCGACTGCCACCCGATAGCCACGTTCGACAAGTGCCGTGAGATATGGGGTCAGGTCATCTACCGGTACCCCTGCCATCGGATAGGACTCGCCGCCGGAGGACTTCTGTGAGAGTTTGAGATCCAGCTCGTCGGCGACGGTCTCGGCATCCTCATCAAAGAATTCGTAGAAATCGCCGACCTGCATGGCCAGTACATCTGCATCACTTTCCGATTTAAGTGTAAAAAACTCGCCGACGATTCCCTGTGCCATGTCAGGGGCCAATGGTATCGTTGCGTTAAACTCTTCATTTCCTGTATCGGGATTTCACTCCTGTCGTCACTGTGCCCATCGTGCATCTGCAAGTGTTCGCTGGACAACAGCGGTATCAACCGCATCTGCCAGAGTTTCAAATGCCGCCCGTTCGGCCCGATCCTCAGCATTGGCCACAAGCCGGGAGACAATAAACTCCGGCGTTGATCGCCCGACTTCGTTAAACCGTGGCTGATAGTCGACTTCAAGTTCTAACTCGCCTGTGAGGCCCTCCGCGAAGATACCGTCAATCCGTGCTGTCTGTGGCAGTGGCTGCAGTTCATCGGCCAGATGGGTGACAAAGGTCCCCACAGCATCGCGATCCACGGTCAACTGGACCAGTCCATGGAGTAAATC
>JBEQBL010000022.1:0-14555 GCA_041639835.1 Salinarchaeum sp. | reverse complement strand
AGTCCACCCGGGAAGCGCCGCTAGGTGAGATTGGAAGATGTCCGTCCACTGGTCTTTCGGGAGGTCACTCAGACAGTCCCGAATCGCGTCAGCTGGGGACTCCGGTCGCGTTGTAATGCTTGTATGGTCCGGAATTGTTGTATCATGGCGAGCCACTTGACGAAACGCCGCATAGAAGCCTTGGTTCCGGTCCGGCATGGACCATGTGGCCTGTCCCTGATCGAGAAATGCCGTCAGCCACTTCGTAAGGGCCGCATCAACGCGTGCTGTGTTTGGAGCCGTCGTGTCGGCGGTAGTTCTGGTAGCTGCCATCTGCTCAAGGGTTTGCTCAGGGTTCGCCGGATACCCATAAGCTGCAAGTCGCTCGCGCAGGAGTTTCTCATCAATCCGTCCCGTGGCCAAGGCCCGACGAAACATGGCAACATCGGGATAGCCATTGCCGTTGAATAGCCGGGTTGCGTCGGCGACGGCGTCATGAAATGGCCGATCCTCTAATCCGGCCAATGGGTTGGCTGTTACAAATGAATGCAATGGCCATACCTTGCCGATGGCCGTGGCTGCCGTCTCAATACGCTCGTTAAGAGATAGTTCAGTACTCATTGTGTGCCTCTGATGAATGTCCTGTTGTATCGGCCGGAGGACGAGTCATATTCAGGAACGCTACATACAGTCGTCTGCTATACCGGTAGGCGCCGGTCTCAATGGCAATATATGCAAGCAGAAAGCCCCCAACAAGCAGCCCATGAACAACTGTTAGCTCTGCTGACTGGCCAACTCCTGGCAGCCCAGCAAGGCGATTCCGAATGGCAACAAACACCGTCGCATAGATAGCGATTGCTGGTAACGCGAAGAGTGGAACAGCACCATACCGTACCGAGCTGGGCAAAGCAGTCTCTCTCACAAACAACCGGGTGGCGTGGAGTACCATCACCACAACGAGTGTTGTCAATAACACCCCACTGGTTGGTGCAAGCTGCTTGCCGGTTAGAGTCATAAACATACCCCCGCCTGCGATTGCCGTGCCAATCATTACACCCCCACCAACCAGTCCAATAGTCCCATGATCGTGGGTTGACTGGGGTGTGGTCCGTGATACGCGACCGCCAGCGGACAAAAACTGATAGGCTTTATAAAAGCCATGGAGGATCAGGTGTGTGATTGCGGCCGCGAAGAACCCGATACCGGCCTGAAGAATCATAAAGCCCATTTGGCCAACTGTTGAGCACCCCAGTTGCCCTTTAATATCGGCCTGGACGGTTTTCAGGAACTTCCCGAGAATAGCACTGACACCGCCGATAAAGGCGATGACAAGTAGCACCCACGGCTCGATGGTCACAACCGGAGCAACCCGTACCAGCAACACACCACCAGCGTTAACAAATCCGGCATGCATCAGTGCTGAGGCTGGTGTCGGGGCCGTCATTGAGGACAGCAGCCAGGTATGAAATGGGATGAGTGCTGACTGTACCATCGCCGCAAGCATCACAATGCCGGCAATAGCAAGTCCAACCGGCTGTGAAATCATGGCAACAGCAGCCGGGATCTCCGAGATGGCCGTGGCTTTGCCATGCCACCACAACAGTCCGAAAGCACTCATCAGCAGGCCACTACTCGTAATAAAATACCGTCGGGCCAGTGCTGCGGCGGCTTGGGCCTGTGGCCAGTCGGTTGAATGGCCAATAAGCCCGGCCATGACAAGTCCCATTGCGAGCCAGGCACTGCCAAAGAGCAAAAATGAGTCCGCTGCCACAAGGATGATAACGATCAGGGTAAAGACGAAGATACGTTTGAAAAATCGGTCAATCGCCTTGTCACCGATCATGTAGCGTTTTGAATAGCTGTGAACAATCCCGCTGAAAAAGGTCACGGCTGTCCACATTACTACTGTCAATCCATCGATGGCAATAATGCCAAACCAGCCCCAGGAACGAGAGGTTACTGACTGAACAAGTAAAGCACCCAGACTTGCAACAAAGAAGCTCCATACAATACCGGTTGCCACCGACGGGACCCGAGACTTGGGTCCTGACGGAGTTGGCAGTTTACGAATCGGTCGCCGTGTTCCATCTGACATTGTTGTATCCGTCCGCGACCACCACTAACGGGACCGACATGAACTGCGGTATCCGATAGCGGGAATTGGTCGCTATCCACCACAATATCGAACAGAATGACTATTAAATCTATCTATATTACTATACTGTTCTTGTGTTGGAAAAGCAGGAACAGTATGATTATTGATGGATGAGTATATCAGTGGAGATCTGGGTCAGTCCATCATAACCTGTCGCCAGTTTGCTGGTACTCTTCGAGTATGCTTTGACGGTCAACAATCCCACCAGACGGACCGCCGGGATGCTACCAATTTGATGCCTTCCACATAACTGGAGTCGTGATTTTTCTCCTGTATCTTCGCGAGTTCCCTCCGCTACCGGAGTAAGATTCCATGGTATATCCGCGCGCACTCACCATCACACAGACGACGTCAGTCGTGAACTGTTCGTCTCGACTACATAGTAACTCATATCGTTATTGCATCCACCTGTTTGGTATGGAAACGTTAGAGGGAACGATTCTTGCCGGGGAATTGTTTGAGCCGGTTTCCGGTCGGGTTGTGATCGATAACGGTCGCATTGTGAGACTCACTGCAATGGAAACCACCTCTACTGATATTATCCTGCCGGCATTCATTAACGCACATACCCATCTTGGCGATGCCGTCGCCAAGGAAGCCGGGGTTGGACTCTCGCTTGATGAGGCTGTTGCTCCACCGGAGAGTCTCAAGCACCAGGAGTTAGCTGCTGCTGACCGGGCGGAGTTGATCATGGCAATGCGCCGGACGCTTCGGTTCATGCAGCACACAGGGACAGTATCCTGTCTGGATTTTCGTGAATCGGGACGAACCGGGGCTACAGCGCTTCGGGAGGCTGCCAACCCACTTGCTATTGACCCGTTTATTTTCGGAAGTGGCGATCCCACAGTGCTTGCCGTCGCTGATGGATATGGGGCCAGTGGCGCCAACGATGCTGACTTTACTGCTCATCGTCGCGCTGCCAGTGAGCGTGGAGTTCCCTTTGCGATTCATGCCGGTGAACCGGATGCAACCGATATCCATCCGGCGCTTGATCTGCAGCCGGATCTGCTTATCCACATGGTCCATGCCCAACAGGAGCATCTCAAGCGTGTCGCAGACAATGCGATTCCGGTTGTTGTCTGTCCGCGAGCAAATACCGTTCTTGATGTTGGTCGCCCACCGATCCGAGAGTTGCTTGCCCATACAACGGTTGCCCTGGGGACTGACAACGTTATGTTAAATACCCCGTCGATGTTTCGGGAAATGGCATATACCGTCAGACAGTTCGATGTCTCGGCACGGGAGGTGCTTCATATGGCAACGACCGCAGGCGCCAACATCTTAGGCACCAACTGTGGTGTCATCGAATCCGGCCGGCAAGCTGCGTTGACTGTTCTTGATGGAGACTCGGATAACTTAGCTGGGGTTACCGACCCGGTGCGCGCTGTTGTCCGCCGTGCCACAGCTGCGGACGTCAAACGCGTTATTACTCCGGTTCAGGATTAAACGCCCCAAACGGAACGGTCTCATGACTGCGCACAAGTACCTCATCGGTGACTGCAACCCCCATGTCAAGCAGGGCCTGCGCAACCGGGGTGATATCGCTATCCGACTTGCCAACAACTGTGACCAGAAGATTATCATCGCCAGTCACAAGCTCCTGTACTGACACAACACCATCCAAGTCCAGGATATCGGAAATCAGATCGCCTCGTTCAGGAATCGATGCCGTACAGAACAACAGCATCCGCAGTGGGTATCCCGACTGCTGGTAATCTACCTCGGCGCTGTAGCCCTTGATAACCTCATCCGATTCAAGCTGTTGAATCCGCTTGCGAACAGTACTATCGGAGGTTTCGGTTCGTTGGGCGATGTCGCCGGAGGACATGTTTCGGGCGTCTTCCTGCAGGGAGTACAGAATCGCCTTATCTACATCATCAATATCCCGGTGGCTCATATTCATACTCCAATACAAGGGCTACTTTATCTTTATATGTTGAGGGGGCAGCCAGCAACTGCTTGGCCGGCCCAGTGTCGGTGACTGCTGTTACTCCGAGTCGGTTGTCGAATGATCGCCAAGTGCTCCGGTTGTATGTCCGGACCAGTCATACCGGTCCTGTAGATAGAGGGCGACGTTCACCAACGCGAGTAATACGGGCACTTCGATAAGTGGGCCAACCACGGTCGTCAAGTCCTGCCGGGACATCCGGGAGTACGTCTCTTCTGTACAAGCGGTCAAGGCGACTGCCCCGGGGTGAGTTCACCGCTACAAGTCCAAGCTCGCAGACTGCGTGCCTCTATGGCAAGTTACCAGTCCAGACTGCCTCCGCTTTGATATTCGGTTACCTGCGTTTCGAAGAAGTTTTTCTCCTTGTTGAGATCAATCTGCTCGGACATCCATGGGAATGGGTTGTCCGTTCCATACTGCAGTGGTAACTCAAGTTGGTCTAACCGTCGATCGGCAATGTGTTCAACATACTCGGCAAACTGATCGGAACTCATTCCCAGAATATCATCCGGACAGGCTTGGTGGGCATAGATCTGCTCGAGTTCAACAGCTTCGGTGATAAGATCAATAAGTTCCTCGCGGAACTCCTGTGTCCAAAGTCCAGGTGTTTCCGTGCGAATTTGTTCGATAAGATCGACTCCAAATCCAACATGGAGTGATTCATCCCGCATTATATACTCGAACTGCTGCCCAACACCAACCATCTTATTCTGCCGTTTGAGACTCAGCATCATCGCAAAGCCAGCATAGAAAAAGAGTCCTTCCATGATTACATAGAAGCCGACCAGATCACGGACAAAGTCCTGAAGATCTTCCGTGGTTTCGATGGTGAACTCATCCTGATCAATAGCTCTAGTCAGTTGCACAACGAACTCGTCTTTCTCCTTGATCGATGGCACGTCATTATACATCTCATAGAGATAATCGGGATCAAACCCGAGGGTGTCACAACAGTAGATGAACGTATCCGTGTGAATAGCCTCCTCATAGGCTTGTCGGAGAAGATACTGCCGACACTCCGGAGCCGTTACATGATCATAAATCGCTAAGACGATGTTATTCGCCGTGAGCGATTCGGCTGTTGAAAAGAATCCAAGAT
The DNA here is from genome assembly GCA_041639835.1 of Salinarchaeum sp. Taxonomy (GTDB): domain Archaea; phylum Halobacteriota; class Halobacteria; order Halobacteriales; family Salinarchaeaceae; genus CAZFMU01. The sequence goes on along the minus strand of JBEQBL010000022.1, from coordinate 9,374 downwards.
TCCACTCAATAAGTTGCCGTTCAGACGCGGAGAGAGCATCTCCATTCCACTGCGAGACATCATCTTGCATGGGAATCTCCTCCGGCACCCAGTTGTTGTTAATCCCGGACTGGTAGTAGTCACGGGCCCACTCATAATCGATTGGCAGAATCTTGTTCGGATCGTGCTCGGATTGGTTGTTAATGACAGGCATTTTTGCGCGTTGTATCGATGGTATTGTGATTCTGGTTACTGACAGGCGTCGCAGGTTGGATCTTCAACCGTTGCGGTACTGCTATCGGCTGCTTCGTCACTGACACGGTGTGTCGTATCGCGGTGTTGTGTTTTTCCATATTGTGACATGTCAAGCGTTGATTTCTCGATCTGCGAGGCACCAAGTGTGCGAAGATAGTATGTTGTCTTCAGGCCGAGTTCCCAGGCGGTCATATACACGTCTGCCAGCAGGGAGCCGTCGGTTGACGGAAAGAAGATATTATGCGAGACCGACTGGTCGATCCACGTCTGCCGATGGGCGGTCATCCGCAGTTGTTGTCGTGGATCAATTTCAAAGGCACTGCGATACCGTTGTTTTAGCACCGATGGGATTGCATCAATGTTCTGAATAACCCCATCATGGTACTTGATTCGATCAATCATTTCCTGATCCCAGAGCCCTCGCTCTTTGAGATCAGCGACAAGGTGATCGTTGATGATTGTGAAATCACCCGACATATTTGATTTCACATATAGATTTGAGTAGATCGGCTCAATCGATGGCGTTGTACCATTGATCGTCGAGATTGTTGCCGTAGGGGCTATTGCCATCGTATTTGAATTTCGCATACCGTGTTTGGCGATGTGATCACGCACCCGGTCCCAATCAAGTGTCTCCTTTCGATCGGTCGGAATCTCGTGTTCCCGAACTGTCTCAAGACGGTCGACAGTGTCCTGAGGCAACAGTCCTTGATCCCACTTTGACCCGTCATATGATGGATATGGACCGCGTTCGGCGGCCAATCGTGAGGAGTTAAGAATCGCGTGGTAGGAGACAAACTCCTGCCACCGGTTGGCCTTTTCAACTGCCTGCTCGGAGTCCATTGGGACCTCTAACTGCATGAGCGCATCGTGAAAGCCCATTGTCCCCAGTCCGATCGGTCGATGGCGCATGTTTGAGCGTTCGGCCTCGTCGGTTGGGTAAAAACAAAGATCAACGACATTATCGAGCATTCGCATGCTCGTTTCGATTGTCTCCGCGAGGGCCGCACGATCAAGTTGGCCATCGCTAACATGAGTTGCATAGTTCACACTCCCAAGATTACACACAGCATGTTCATCCGCACTTGTATTGAGCGTGATCTCAGTACAGAGATTTGAGGAGTGTACAGTTCCGACGTGATCCTGCGGTGACCGGATATTACAGGGATCTTTGAATGTGATCCAGGGGTGTCCAGTCTCAAACAGTCGAGTCAGGATCTGCCGCCAGAGGTCCGCAGCCTCAATGCGCTCATACTGTCGTAGTTCACCATCCAGTGCCTGTTGTTCGTACTTTCGGTACGTTTCAGCAAACTCCGCACCGTAGGTATGGTGCAGTTCCGGAACCTCATCGGGGCTAAACAGCGTCCACGGCTCGTCGTTGCGGACCCGTTTCATGAACAGATCCGGAATCCACGCAGCCGTATTCATATCAGGCGTGCGCCGTCGTTCATCACCGGTGTTCCGTTTAAGATCAAGAAATGCCGGGAAGTCATGATGCCAGCAGGCAAGATAGGCACAGGCAGCTCCGCGGCGTTTTCCAGACCGATTGATGGCCGCTGTTACATCGTTACTAATGCGCAAAAACGGGACCACACCAGTTGACTCAACGCCGGTGCTCTCGATGAGGGCCCCAGCAGAGCGCAGATTAGTCCAATCGTTACCCAGTCCACCACTCCACTTTGAGAGTGTCGCGTGATGCTTATAGGAGTCAAAGATATCCTCAAGATCATCCTGCACGGTCGTCAGATAACAGGAGGAAAGCTGTGGATGCGTGGTACCGCTGTGGAACAGTGTTGGCGTTGAGGGGGTAAACCGTAACGTTGAGAGTATCTCATAGAACTCTAATGCTCGCTGTTGTGGCTTGTCCTCCTCAATGGCCAACCCCATGGCAACACGCATCCAGAATGCTTGGGGCAGTTCAAGATGATCACCATCTTGCTCGGTTTTGAGGAAGTATCGCTGATAGAGTGTCTCCATCGCCATGTAGGCGAACCGCTCATCGCGCTCAATGACAAGTTCATCAGCAAGACTCTTAATGTCGAATCGCTCAACAAGTCGTTCATCAAGCAGCTGAAGATCAACCGCGCGTTTGAGGTTGCGGACAAAGGTGTCCCGATAGGCTGTATCCAGTGCGTCGCCGGTTAACTGCTCATCGAACAGTTCCCAGTAATATCGCTGCCGGAACACGGCTGCCGCAATCTGCTTAAATGCCGGATCACGCTCGATACGGGAGGTGAGTGCTTGAATCGTCGCCTGGTATCGCTCATGGATGGTCGCGCCATCGTAGAGATTACGTTCAATTTCGGTGACTAACTCGTCCCGCCACTCTGGCGGGAGTGCCGATTCATACCCGGTGCGTGCTCGGTTAATGATTGTCTCAATTGTTGGGGCTGTTGTTGATGACTGTTGGCTCATTGATTGTTTGTGGTGTCGCTTGCGTGTGGGGCATCGAATGCATCGAGTTCAGCATCAAGGACGGTATCGAGTTCGCGGAGAAACTCCTCCGGCTTGGAGAAGGCTTTGTATACCGACACAAATCGAATATATGCGACCTGATCAATTTCGCGTAACCGCTCGGAGACGAGGTCACCAATCAGACCTGACCTAACAATGCGTGTATGCTCCTCTTGCAGAGCTGTTTCGACCTCATCGACAAGGTCGGTAACAGTCTCCTCGGAAACTGGGCGCTTTTCGACAGCCCGCGTAATCCCGGCGCGAAGTTTTGTTCGATCGAACGGCTCGATACTATTATCGCGTTTTTGCACCTGTAAGGCATCCCACTCGGGGCGCTCGTAGGTTGTAAATCGGAACGAACACTGTCGACACTCGCGACGGCGTCGCACTGATGTTCCGTCGGTACTGGTTCCCGTGTCGATTACACGAGTTCGCTCATTGCCGCAGCTTGGGCAGTCCATCGTTGTCACTTGTCAACCCTCCAGATGCTTAACCCCACATATTGGGTATTATTCGATACGACCGCAATATGTGGGTACGGTCTTACCGATATAAACCTTTGCAAGTGTGTTTGATATAATACAAGTGTAGTTGTATAATGCCAGCACCCCTATAGCGAATGAGTCGAACATGGAAAGCCACATTCACACTCCCTGTCTCGAGTTGCCATATGCTGGTAGCTGAAGGGCTCTCATAAGCAAAATACCAGGGCTCTCAGAACGGGAGTGGGTGGAGAGGGAACAAGCGGACAAGGAGATCGTGAACGACGTGGTATCGGGAGGACTACATATCAGCTGCCATGACGGTCCGAATCGCATCACGTCCCGTATCAATCACATCCGCTGACAATGCCTCAGGAGCTGTCGCAAGCGTCTCCTGATCGAACCACTGCCAGTCTGCAGCCGGTTGCTCCCCGGGCGCCGGATCGATAGTTCGGCCGGTCGTGTGAGCATAGTAAACAAAGTCAATGTGCTGATGCCCAACGACCTCCTCATGGACATTGATATCCTCAAGTTGGAGTTGCTGTGGGCGAGGGAGTGGGCGTGCTTGCTCGGCCTGGGGGCCTGGCTGATCAGTCACAAGCGTGATGTCAAGACCGGTTTCCTCACGCACTTCCCGGCGGGCGGCCTTATGCGGGAGTTCGTCGCGGTCAATATGTCCACCTGGAGGGAGCCATAGGCCAAGTCGATCATGTTCGTGTAGGAGCGTTGCTCCATCGTGGACGACGTAGACGGAGGTGACAAAGTGTCGTGTCGTCTCCATAGCCTGTTTGTGGCTGGGGATGGCTTGTGTGCCCCGATTTCGTTGTCGATCCGATCGAAACCCTTACTCCCGATCCACCGATGATATGCGGTATGAGCGATCGACGCGTCGACCAAGAGGAGGTTCGTCACATCGCCGACCTCGCACGGGTCGATCTCGACACCGGGGAACCAGATCGGTTTGCTGAACAGTTCGCGGACGTATTGGATTACTTTGAGGCGCTGGATGAAGTGCCAACCGTTGATTCGGAACCGGAACTGACAAACGTTCTTCGGACAGACGAGATTGAGACCGGACTGACACAGGACGAAGCCCTGTCAAACGCTCCAGACAGCGAGGATGGCCAGTTCAAAGGCCCCCGTGTATCCTAATTGCGGCGCATGAGCGAGAATATCTATATTACCGAGACGGAAGTCACATCCGACGCGACGGGACCGTTGGCTGGACACACGGTGGCCGTCAAGGATAATATCTCCACGGCGGGGGTGCGAACGACCTGTGGGTCAGCCATGCTTGATGAGTATGTACCGCCATACGATGCCACGGTCGTAACCCGGCTAAAGGAAGCCGGAGCAACGATCGTCGGCAAAACGAATATGGATGAGTTTGGGATGGGGACCACAACCGAAACCAGTGCTTTTGGCCCAACGGATAATCCGGCAGCCCCAGGCCACGTTCCCGGTGGCTCTTCCGGTGGGTCGGCGGCTGCGGTAGCGGCCGGCGAGGCTGACTTTGCCCTGGGATCTGATACCGGAGGGTCGGTGCGGTGTCCGGCAGCATTCTGTGGCGTTGTCGGTATCAAGCCGACCTACGGGCTTGTCTCTCGATATGGATTGGTCGCATACGCAAACAGTCTTGAGCAAATCGGCCCGCTGGCCCCCTCAGTGACCGAGGCAGCAAAACTGCTTGAGATCATTGCCGGGCCGGACCCACATGATGCCACAACTCGTGACCATGGTGCCAACGCCACATATGCCGATGCCGCTGATGGTGATGTAGCGGGACTTGAGATCGGAATTCCGACAGAACTCGTTGACGGGGCTCAGACAGCGGTCACAGAGGTCTTCTGGGATGCAATTGCTGAGTTAGAGGCCCAGGGTGCAAGCTATCAGGAGATCTCACTCCCATCGCTTGAACATGCCGTACAGGCGTATTATGTGATTGCGATGTCCGAGGCCTCCTCAAATCTTGCTCGGTTCGATGGCGTCCGATATGGTCACTCCGGTGGCTATGATGGCGACTGGAATGCGGTGTTTTCTAAGGCTCGCCGTGAGGGCTTTGGCGAGGAGGTTAAACGCCGGATTCTTCTTGGTACCTATGCACTTTCTGCTGGCTATCAGGACAAGTATTATCGACAGGCACAGAATGCCCGCCAGTGGGTCAAGCAAGACTTTGATGCCGCGTTTGCGGATGTCGATGTGCTAGCCTCGCCAACGATGCCGGTTGTGCCCTTTGAACTTGGGGAAACAATTGATGATCCAATGCGAATGTATCTTGCTGATGCCAATACTACTCCAGTCAATTTAGCGAATCTCCCGGCTATTTCGGTTCCGGCTGGAACTGCTGATGGCCTTCCAGTTGGACTGCAGTTTGTTGGGCCAGCCTTTGATGAGCGGCAAATTATTCGTGCTGGGAGTGCCATTGCCTGATCGGCTCCTGGTTGATACAGTCGATGCTGTTACCGTGGTGGGCGTGGCGCGCGTTCAAACCGTCGAATATGTTCCGGTTTGTCGGCCTTTGCATACGCTGATTTGAGCGTTGTCTCAAGATGCTCCGGGACTCGTCGAAAAAAGACGGTGCGACCAAACTCCGTGATCCCGACAAACGTCTCAGGTTGTGAGTCCTGTGGCGGCGCCGTCTCAAAGGAAACCGTTTCAAGCAGATCCCGTTTAATAAGCCGCTTGATACGGTTGTGGATTGTATCCTGATCCTGCGAGGGCTGCATATATACCAGTTCCGGCGGTGTGGGTAACTCGTAAGGATGCCCAATGACATCTCCCATGATAGCGGCGTCAACTTCGGTCAAGTACACCGCTTCCGGGTCGGTATCCTGTCCGCCCAACATATCTCCATCTCCGCAGTCAATGGTCAAAATGGTTCCGCTGTATTAGACAATCCGACTCAACGCGTGTTTCAGCAGGTGGCGACAAGTGTGAACGTCCGTGGTCGCTCCGCCTGGTGAGTAATTGTAAAGCCCGCCTCGCGATGCTGATCAACAGCCTCAGTAAGACTATATCGCTCATCAAGCGGAGGCCCAGTGTCATCCAATCCGGTCTTTGACCAATCCACAACAACGTGTCTTCCCCCCGGGACAAGTACCCGCTTGATCTCCGCCAACGTATCGGGAGTTGCGTACTCGTGATATGTCACCGTCGAAAACACAGCATCAACGGTATCGGTGGCAACCGGTAGTGTCTCTGCCGCGGCTGTGAGCAGGCTGGTTGCCGGGCCAACGCCATTGTCACGATGATGGTCATGCATTACCTGCTGAATATCGACAGCAAGGACACGATCAACAAAGGGGTCAACATCGCTGGTGAAAAACCCGGTTCCGCTGCCAAGATCAAGAACCGTGGCATCCGGTGTCGGGTCTAACAACCAGAGTAGTTCCTCCTCCGAACAGATGCGGTACCGGTCTGGATCATTGAGCCCAGCAGCACGATCACTCGGGAATGTGTGATAGCCCATTGTCATAGTATGTGCATGCCAGCAATTAACCGTTGGCTAACTTCGTTGACCAATCAGGCGAGTTGGAGACTGCGGAACGCGTGTCAAGGGGCTTCGAACTGCTTTTTGCCAACTCCCCCAACACTCGGGTATGGAATACCTCAGCGCGGGCAAACACGGGACACTCGCCGAGCAGTCACGGACATTGGCGGCTGTTGCACGCGGCGATCAAGCACCTGATACAGTCCTACACAACGGAACCGTGGTCAACGTCCATACCGGCGAACTCCAGTCGGGGATGGATCTGGTCATTGCTGCTGGACGCATTGCCCGCGTTCGGTCATCGGTACCACAGTCGGAGTATCCATCATCGACCACAATTGTGGATGTCACCGGTCAGTATCTGGCCCCCGGCTTCATCGATACGCATGTGCACTATGAATCGAGCATGGTTACGGCGACAGGCTTCTGTCGTGGTGTTGTGCCACATGGCACGACGGCTGCATTTATGGATCCACATGAGATTGGGAATGTCCTTGGGATCGATGGCATTCGGGCGCTGCTTGATGAGGCCCAGGAGCTTCCTCTCAAAACATTCTGCACCATTCCCTCCTGTGTGCCCGCTGCACCAGGATTTGAGGACTCCGGTGCGGTTATTGATGCTGAGGATATTGCACAGGCCTTGCAGTGGGATGATGTGTTGGCGCTGGGCGAGATGATGAACTATCCGGGGACGATTGCCGGCGATGAAGCGGTCCATGACAAACTTGCTGCAACGTATCGTGCGGGGCTCCCGGCGACCGGTCACTATGCTAGTCCGGATTATGCGGCTCCGCTTGATGCGTACGTTGCAACGGGTGTCAGTTCGGACCATGAGTCGGTTCACAAAGAGGGTGCATTAGCAAAACTCCGGAAAGGTCTGTGGACACAGCTTCGACAAGGCTCAGCGTGGCAGGACATTCCGACCACAATCAAGGCCATTACTGAGTCTGATGTCGATACTCGACATCTGCTGCTTGTAACCGATGACATTCATCCGGACACACTCGTCGAGGAGGGTCATCTTGACCGAGTGCTTCGGGTAGCGATCCGAAATGGGCTTGATCCAATCACGGCCATTCAGGCGGTCACTCTGAATGCAGCAGAATACTACAACGTCCAGGCCGATTTAGGGGCATTGTCACCCGGGAAAATCGCTGATGTCGTTGTGTTAGACGATCTGGCTACTGTTGCGATTGATCGCGTGCTCATCAACGGAAGGGTTGTTACCGAAGCCGGCGAATGGCTCGATGAGGCGACATCAACGCTCCCATCATCAAAGGCGCATACAGCCGCTGTTCAGGAGGCATTTCCGACATCCATGCGCCAAACCGTTGCCGTCGCTCCACCGGCACCTAAACAGTTTACTGTGTCTGCCCCGACAACGGCCGATACGGTAACGGCTGAGGTTATTCGGGTTCATGAACACCAGGCTGGCACCACCCGCGAGCAGATGACCCTACCGGTGGTTGACGGCGCAGTGACACCGACTGCGTCAGTGTCAAAGGCAGCCGTCATCGAACGGCATGGCACCGACGGCTCAATGGGTCGTGGTTTTGTGACCGGCTTTGGGTTTGAGCAAGGCGCTGTTGCATCGACTGTTGCCCATGACAGTCATAATCTGCTTGTCGTTGGCACGAATGATACAGCGATGGCAGCCGCCGCCGACGCAGTCATCACCGAACAAGGTGGCTGGGCCGCGGTTGACGATGATGGAGCGATCCTTGCATCCGTACCATTGTCGGTAGCCGGGCTGATGAGCGACAAGCCCCTCTCAACGGTGGCGACGGAAGTACAGGAATTAGAAGCAGCCTTTCGACACTTGGGCTGTGACATTGCATCGCCGTTTATGACAATGTCGTTGCTGCCATTGGCTGTCCTCCCAGAACTGCGTCTCACGAACCGTGGACTGGTCGACACTGTTGAGTTTGAGTACTGCGATCTTCTGCCGAATACAACATAGCAAGCAACTAGTCGGCCTAACTGCCGCGACTACACCGACTTGACATCCTCCTTCGCCTGAAGGCGGAGGAATCTCACGGCACCGCACCGCTGGATTGGGAGTTTCAGGTGTGCAGACTGCCAAGCTAGCACACTGTTCGAATCGGTGTGGTGCCGGTCGATGGGCAGTCTCCTGGGAGTGCCAAACCCCCGGTACTCCTATCATCAACCGAGACAGCGTCCCAGTGTTGTTTTTGCCACGGGGACCCCGGTCGGTGTCAGCAGACTCGGAGTTACTTTCTCTGCGAGGGTCGCCCGGTGCTTGTTGTTTGATTCCCACGTGGGGCCCACTCTGTTTCCAGTGTGGGCGGACACTCGAACCGCCAGTTTTCGGGCGCTCAGCGACACTGGGGTCGTAACCAGTGCGCTGACACTCATAAATACGATGAGAGGTTTGAAAATGCTTGGAAAAGCTCCGCTGTGACGGCTCGTATCCACGGTCTGAAGACCGTGGTATTGCGCCTGTTCAGCCTATAATGGTCAGCCGACAGCTACTACCCGACCATACCACCAGTGCGGACCCAAATATAGACGAGGAAGGCCCCAGCAAGTACCCACTGGAAGGGATGAACATCGCTAAACTCGCCTGTTGCTGTTTTAACGACGGGGTATGTCATCAGCCCAGCTGCAATTCCCCAGGCAATTGAGGCAGCAAGTGGCATGACCAAGATTGTTAAGCCACCGGAGATGACCCATGCGGGATCATCCCAGTGGAG
>JBEQBL010000021.1:0-14999 GCA_041639835.1 Salinarchaeum sp. | reverse complement strand
CCACTGCACGTGCAAAATCTGCGAACTTCGCAACATCAGTTAGCTGCTGGACAGCTATGGGAACGAGTTCCGAGAGGAGCACCGCACCATCGTCAAGAAGTGCCTCGAAAGCCTCACCGTTGGCTGGATCGACATCAAGTTTTTCGCGCGCCACGAGTGCGAGGAAGTCGTGCGCCAGTTCCCGGACAGTGTCGAGCCCGAGGTCGTACATGAACTCGTGGTAGATGTCAAGGAATCCGTCCCCGGGCTGTGAGACGTACCCGACAATAACATCGTCTCGATCACGGATCTGCGACCGTGTGTATTTCAGCGTGTGTGACTTGCCGTTTCCGTACTTACCGGTGACAACTAGGTGCTTAGACTTCCCAGTTCCGAGTACAGCGGCTGGGTCAACAGTCGTATGTGTTGTCTTGATGCGTGTTGCCGTCGGCTGGAGTTCCTCAATGACCGCTGTCAGATCCGGAACAGCCTCAGCAGGAACCATATCGAGTTTATTCATCACCAAGACATTGCAAAACTCAACGCCAGCAACGAGCAACTCGCCAAGTGATCGATCAGTCCCGGACGGATCAGGAACCGAATCGGTCTCACCGTCGGCCAGTTCCTTCCAGAACCCGTAGGTGTCTAATACAGTAACCATCGTGTCGAGTCGATACGCGTCAGTATCGTCATCGGCAAACGTTTGGGCAACCGGCACCGGGTCGCTAATCCCGGAGGCTTCGACAAGAAGATAGTCAAACTCACGCACGTTGGCAAGGCGCTTAGCCTCTGTTTTCAGGTCATCCTGTAACCGACAGCAGATACAGCCATTGGAAAGATCAACAATTCCCTCGGTATCGGAAGCGTGATCGCGGGTGATCTGTTCAGCATCAATATTAATTTCCCCCATATCATTGACGATAACAGCGATTGACCGCCCCTCCGCGTGTGACAGGAGATGATTGATCAGTGTCGTTTTCCCAGCTCCAAGAACCCCGCTAAGTACGGTGACCGGGATTGGCCCATCGGACATGCATCCCATATCATTGGGAAGCAGTCACAAGTTTTTATTGGTGTATGCGACCTCACCACACACGACAGGATGGGATACTACGACTCATACTCGTTTAGAACATCCTGCATTGATGCTTTTGCATCACCAAACAGCATGAAGGTGTCATCCTGAGCAAACAGCGGATTTGGTTCACCGGAGAACCCTGGACTAAGGCTTCGTTTGTTAACAATCACGGTTCCAGCGTCCCCAACGTTGAGAATGGGCATCCCTGATAGTGGCCCTGCATCCTGTTCGTTTGCCAGTGGATTGACCACATCGTTGGCGCCGGTAATAATGACCACGTCGGTCTGTGAAAAGGTTGGATTAATCTCTTCGAGATCCTTCATTTGATCATAGGGCACATCTGCCTCTGCAAGAAGGACATTCATGTGGCCGGGCATACGTCCGGCAACTGGATGAATACCAAAGGCGACGTCAATACCATTGTCCGTCATTGCTGCGGCAAGGTCCGCAACAGCGTGTTGGGCCTGCGCAACAGCCATTCCGTATCCGGGGACAATGACAACGCGCTGGGCTGCCTCAAGCAGCATTGAGAGTTCCTCAGGGGAGGTTTCAGTAATATTTCCTTCATAGATATCCGGGCGATCAGTGCTGCCGCCAGCCTCGCCTACGCCGCCAAAGAGCACGTTTCGTAGCGACCGATTCATCGATTCGGACATAATTACCGTCAGGATCAGCCCAGCCGCTCCGACGAGCGTTCCGGCGATGATTAAGGCTGTGTTGTTCAACACGAATCCGGTGCCGGCAGCCGCAAGCCCTGAATACGCATTAAGCAGCGCAATCACAACCGGCATATCGGCACCGCCGATGGGGATCACAAGCAACACCCCAAGGACAGCAGCAATACCGACAATCAGCCAGTATGCGAGCATTAATTCACCCTGTAGAAGATCACCCAAAAGCGGCGGCTGGACAGTCAAATAGCCACCAAGGGCAATCGCTACAAGCAGCAGGGCGGCTTTGACTCCCTGTTCACCCGGATAGCGAACCGGCGTCCCGGCAATAATGCCATGGAGCTTTCCGGAAGCAATGAGACTGCCGGAGAGGGTGACGGATCCAATGATGCCAGAAGCAGCAGCAACAGCAGCAATATCGGGGCTAATCGCCGTCGATCCAACGAGTTCAGCGCCGGCAACCAGCGCAGAGGCCCCACCGCCAAACCCATTGAACAGTCCGACAAGCTGGGGCATTTCGGTCATTTGAACACGAACAGCTAGGATGGTCCCAGCGGCACTCCCCACGACAAGGCCACCAAAGAGCACTGCCGGAGACAGGATTTCAAACTGGAGTAATGTCACCCCGACAGCCAGAAGCATCCCTCCTGCAGAGGTCAGGTTACCCCGAACAGCCGTTCGTGGGTGTGTCATATCGCGAAGTCCTTGGATGAACATGATCGCGGCGATAAGATAGACAAGCTGAACTGCTGGCTGTGAAAGCAGCGCCGTCATCGGTTATCACCGCCACTGGCACGGAAGTCCTGTAACATCCGATGGCTTACCAAATAGCCACCGACCACATTGACAGTGGCCATCACAACTGCCAGAAAGCCAAGGATCGTTGCAACGGTTGATTGACCACTACCGGCCACAACAACGGCCCCAACAAGTGTGATCCCGGTAATCGCGTTTGCACCGGACATCAGCGGCGTGTGCAGAGTCGCCGGGATTTTGGTGATAATTGAGTAGCCAAGAAACGCCGCTAACACGAACAGTGTGAGGTTGGTTACGACTGTTGTCATGATTCGTCAGATTGCTCCGCAGGGTGTTGCCATCGAACCTGCCCGTCATGCGTGATCAAGGTAGACTCGATGATCTCATCATCAGTATCAATCGCCATCCCGGGTCCCTCATCAGCAAGTAAGAGATCAAGAAAGGCGGCGATATTGTTGCTGTACAGCTGACTTGCGTGCGTGGGGACAGTTGCAGGCAGGTTTGTTGGACCCATAATCGTAACTCCCGACTCATGGAGGGTTTCATCCGGCTGTGTCAACACACAGTTCCCGCCGGTGGATGCGGCAAGATCAATGATCACGGATCCAGAGGGCATTTTCTCGACCATTGGTTCCGTAACGAGTTCCGGTGCGGGTTTGCCTGGAATCGCCGCTGTCGAAATGACAACATCGGACTCTGAGAGAACCCGTGTCAGTGCTCGCCGTTGTTCCGCGTAAAACTCCTCGTCCATTTCACGAGCATACCCCTCGTCATCACCGGAGCCTTCGGTTTCAAGATCAAGCTCAACAAACTCCGCGCCGACGCTTTGCACCTCCTGTTTGGTTTCGAGTCGAATGTCATACGCCCGAACAGAGGCTCCAAGCCGATTGGCCGTGGCGATGGCTTTGAGCCCGGCGATACCAGCACCGATCACAAAGACTTCCGCCGGCTGGACGGTCCCAGCAGCCGTCATCTCCATTGGAAACATCTTCGGGAGTCGCTCAGCGGCCATGATCGCTGCCTTGTAACCCCCAATGCTGGACATTGAGGACAAAGCATCCATACTTTGAGCACGGCTGATGCGTGGCAGTAACTCGATGGCAAATGCCGACACGCCGTGATCAGCAAGTGCGTTCAGCTGTTCTCCGAGGTCGTATGGGCCCAACAGACCAACAACAGTCTGTCCGTTTTGGTACGGAGGCAGATCCGCACTTGACCGCGTCCCAGGACCTCGGACCTGGGTGATAATATCGGCTTCCTCGAAAATGGTCACAGAGTCATCAACAACGGTACAGCCAGCGTCCTCATACTGGTCATCCGTCCAGCCAGCCGCGTTGCCAGCGTCGGCGGCAACATAGACGGTATGACCATCATCAATGAGTTCCGCGGCAACCGATGGGATCATAGCAACCCGTGTTTCGTCCCCTGCTCCCTCGTTGGGTACGCCGATGATCATAATCGGGGACAGTCTAACAGTCGGTAACGAGATACCCGGCTCTCTGATGCCTGGCGTCCGGAGTCATCGCCGTAGCGACCAGCCATCAGTATGCTATCCAACAGTTGACTAAACATTGTCACCATCCACCATGGGCCCGAAGTATAAAATCATTATTTTACTAGATTTACAGGCTGTCGAGGCAAATGCCACGGGGTATGCCCCCGAAGTGGGTCACAGACCGGACAAAGCAGTCTCTGCGGAAAGCAGATAACCGTCAGCAGCCACAGTAATAGACAAGCCGCAACCTCAGACGAATATCACCTAGCGGACCCCACCAAACATTGACTGGCACATCTCCAATTGCTGTCTATACTTTTAACCCAAACCACCGCCACACATGGCGCGACCCGACACATGACCGATAATCCAGCACACCCGGCGTTTGCCAGCCTATACAATCCGACCATGTGGATAGCAGAGCAGGTCCTGTTTCGTCCGCATCGAATCTATCTTGCGAGGGGACTGAGCGGTCGGGTGCTTGACCTTGGGGCAGGCACCGGGACGATGTTTCCGTATATTACCGCGCAAGCTGATAACAAACAGCTGCCCACACTCTATGCGATTGAACCGGATCCATACATGCGACGGCAGGCACAGAGTCGGGCAAACAGCCTTGCATTGGATATTGAGATACAGGCTGCAGAAGCCGAATCATTGCCATATCCAGCCGATTTCTTTGACACGGTGATCGCAGCGTTAGTGTTCTGTACAATCCCGGATGTCGAGACCGCAATAAGCGAGATCATCCGCGTTTTGAAACCGGGCGGAGAGCTTCGTGTGCTTGAACATGTTATCGATACTGGATGGCGACGACAAATTCAGGAGACACTGGCGCCGATCTGGCAGGCGGTAGCCGGAAACTGTCATTTGACCCGCCGGACCGGGACGCGACTTGTTCAAACACGCGAACTTGAGTCGATTGAACTCAAACACATGAAAATCGGCGTACTGCCCGTACGACCGTTCATTCGAGGTCGGCTTCGATACCGTCGGGCCTAATATCAGTTCTCTCAGCGGAGGTGAGTCTTCGGCGACCAATGGAACGGCACACTGTCTCGGTACTGTTGGCACTCGGGCAGTCTGAAAGCCAGTGCGAGGGAAGATCATCCCGTTGGGGCCTCCGAAGCCGGAGGAAGGTGCGAGGGAAGGGATTTGAACCCTTGGACCCCTACGGGAGCGGATCTTGAGTCCGCCGCCGTTGGCCTGGCTTGGCTACCCTCGCTCTCGAAGACGCTGACACTGTTATTGCCAACGACATCGCGTCGTTGCTGGTGAGATAATAAAAACATACCGGGTTGGTGAAGGGGAAATCCTGATACCGGCCCTGATATCGGAATCCGAATCGGATTTGTACCCCCCTGATATATCATTGTGCAATGCGTGTTGAAACCCGTGGAGGATCGGATCCGGATATCGCAGTTGTAGGTGGAATCCACGGGGATGAGCCATGTGGAGTACGGGCAATTGAACGTGTCCTTGCGTCTGATGTCTCGTTGCAACGCCCGGTGAAGTTTGTTATTGCTAATGACCGAGCCTTAGCCGTCGAGGAGCGATATCTCGACGCGGATCTAAACCGCTCATTTCCTGGCTCATACACGGCCGAGGCACATGAACAGCAGCTCGCTGCCCGGCTGACCGCCGAGTTACAGGGGATGACAATGCTTTCGATCCATTCAACGCAGTCGTATGCGGCCCCATTTGCGGTTGTCGGGGATGCCGAAGCGTCAGTACTTGATCTTGTTCCAGAGTTACCCATCGATGCTGTTGTGACATCCGGAGCCTTCCTTGATGGACGGCTGCTTGAAATTGGTGATGTCATTGAAATTGAAGCTGGAAAGCAAGGGTCACCGGAAGCAGTCGATAATGCGGAGGCGGTTACCTGGGCCTTCCTCTACGCCACTGACGCCTTGTCAGAGACGGTGCTGTTTGACCGTGACTCACTCCTTGACCCCGCAACAGCGGTCCGGTCAGGCCCACATGTGCTTGATGAGAACGGGTCTGAGGTACCCATGTTTCAACTCTCGCATGCTATTCGAAAGCAAGAGGCAAGGACGTATGAGGTACGAGCCCAGAATTTCACACAGGTTACTGACGGTGATGTGTATGCGGTGGCCGATGATACTCGGTTTGTTGCCGATCAACCGTTTTATCCCGTTTTATTATCGGCCAATGGCTATGAACGGATCTTTGGCTATGCCGCCGAGCGAATTGGGACCGTTGATTAGTCCTCGGAAAGGGTTACCAGGGTCAGATCCCGCTCGAGTTCGCAGTGTTCGTGTGGTGGCTCGCCCAAGATATCGTCAATCCGGTATTCCCGATCAAGATCACCGGCTTCCGGTTCGCAAAACTCGTGGCTTGGGCAGCTTGTATGCGGGCATGCGCCAGGGAGGTCAACGCGGCTCCCAGCATAGGCATTTCGCGCGGACACATTCGCTCGAAACGGCGCCGGCTCAACCTCGACAGCTCGGACACCATGGTCGTGAACGGCACAGTCAAGTGTTTGTGCATTTTCCCGGACCCCCGTCACGCGATAGTGATGGCCCTGATCAAGATTGAGACACTGATCGCGGAACGGACACCCCTCACAGTCCGGTGCCGGCCCCTCGTATACAAATGTTTGTCCCGGTTCAGCGAGACGGCTGCCGATGAGGGTGACCGTTGTCATGATATCCCGACTAGCGAATACGAACGGATAACGGTTACTCACAGGCTGTCAGGCGGCGAAGTGCATCGGGAGTCCCCCCCGTGGCATTCGTCACGTACCGCCTGAAGCTGAGACGCCATGCTGTGAGAGATGGTCACTCGGTCGAATAGACGCGCTTTTCCGGGATCACTCCACGGACGCCACCTGTTGGATCATCAATGTCTCCATCATACCGGGGAATAATATGCCAGTGGACATGGGGGATGGTTTGGCCGGCTGCTGATCCATCATTGATGCCGATATTGATGCCATCAGGGTCATATCGACGGACCACCTCGTCAACTGCTGTCTCAACAAACCGATAGAGTGCAGCGCCATCAACCTGCGATAACCGCTTGAAGTGCGTCTTTGGGAACGCAAGCGCATGTCCCTCTGTTACAGGGTAAGCGTCGAGAATACAGAGGTAGCGTTCAGACTCAACGAGGACAGTCGCCGCGTCGTCCCCATCGACGATGTCGCAAAACGGGCAGGACTGGGGTTGTGGCATGTGCGATACGTGCTGTCAGTTATCGCATCCCTGGTGGGGGCCGACGGTCATCATCGTCGTAGTCCTCATCGATATCAAGTCCTTGTTGTTCTCGCCAGCCAATAAGCTGGGCAATCTGCCGGCGGAAATAGAGGTAGCCAACTAGACCAATCAGTGAAGCGCCAGCCAGAAAGCCCCAGAACAGCAGTCGGTCCCGCTCGGCATAGTATCGGACAAGAATTGTACTCTCAGCCTCACTCCACGTGATAATGGTACGATCACCGCTTGTTGTGACCTCATAGTCCGAGGGAACAACATCCCCAAGCAGGAAATCCGCAGCCTCGTGATTTGGGGGGAGAAGCAATCGATAGGACCCTTCAACATACGGCTCAAGGCGGAGCTGCTTGCTACTGTGGGTGGCGGTCATCCCAAACCGCCCGTCGGTGGCCGGAAGCGTGACAATGGTACGCTCCTCGGTTGTGTCAACAGTCATTGCCTCGTGGTCAACGACGGTGCCGTTTGGATACTGGAACTTGATAGCCCTGATCTGCATGGCCCGATCGCGGGCAATGCCCTCCCGATAGAATTCGATCGTGCTCTGATTGCTCACTTGATAGACAGCCTGAAACTCGTTGGCACCGATCCAATTAGCATCATCAATCGTGATCTCGGCATCGACCTCAGTCTCCCAGTCATAAGTTGCATTCGTTGCCAAGTCCTCTTCGGGAATCTCGTTACCAAGACACCCGGCGGTCAAGGCCAGTGCAAACACGGCGATCAGTGCAAGAAGCTGCCGGCGATGCATACGTCAGGACACAACAGCTTGCAGTTCGGCCGGGAGGTACTCACCAATAGACGCAATAAGTCCCGGCGGATCAGTCTCCTCACGGCAGACGATACTTTGCTCAAGAATGCCCAGTCGTTCGACGGTGACAATATCATGTGCGTGCCCGGCACGGTTGACAGTGGCTCGAACTTCCGATCGCGTTGCACTATTAACATTGACACGGCCAGGCCCACGACGCCACTCAAAGAGTCGGTCTCGTTCGTCATCGGCTAACCGAGGTGGGTCACCATAGACAAACTGCATTGGAAGATGCTGAATAAGTCCAAACCGGGTTCGCAGCTGATCAGGGGCTCCCGGTCCAAGTCCAAGAGTTGCTGTTGGGATCTGTATGGACCGTCCCTGACCAATATCTAACTGTATCCCGTCGGCATCCCATGCACGAAGAGTGCCGGTATAGGTGTTCCCAGGGACAAGTTCCTCAGGAAGAAGTCCAAACTCCTGGGACAACAGGTTCTCGGCAGCGACCGCATCCGAGCCATCAATTGTGACTACCGGAAAGTCGTCGGATCGCACTTCGATATCAGTCGTTACTGCAAGCTCATCAAACAGTGCCTCAACAGTGCCCTGGAGTGATCGACGGGCACGGTCGCGGGCGTCACCGGCAACGTAAATCTTCGATGCGAGCGTGACCATATCACTCCGCCCGCACGTCTAAGTTAAGTTCATTGGCCAGCGCTTGCTGACGGCTGTCAATTGCATTGATTAGTTGATCGTTATCCATCGATTCAAGTGGGGAGCCACATTCGGGACATTCAAACCCAAATTCCATTGCCTCGTCAAACTCAAACCGGATTGAACAGACCTCACAGAGGTAAAATTCGTTCGTCTGCTCGTATTCACGACGCTCGGTAAGGGCACCGTGCAGACGTTGCATCTCTTCTTCAAGATTCTCAGGAATGGTATCATACTCGAAGGTCCAGAGGTATGTCAGCCATCCGGAATCCTCATCACGAACCCGTCGGTATGACGCCAGATCATTTTCATACAGAATAAACAGGGCCCGACGGACATCGTTCAGTTCCATATCCAGTCGCTGAGCAAGTTCCTCATCAGTGACCTCGCCATCCGGTGGCGCGGCAGCAACAGGCATCCCCTTGGGTCCAACAAGTTCGTGAAGGTACTTCTGAATGACAGGGTCCTCAAGCAGCGCCTCAAAAGCCATTACCGGATATGGGGTGTGATTGCCGTTAAACCCATCGGACCACCAACCGCGATGATCGCTTACTCGTGATCATCGGAGAGATCAATTACCTTTTTTCCGGTCTCACGAGGAAGGACCCGTTTATCTGCATCGGCCCAAGCCCGGTCCAGTTCGGCGCCATCAAAGAGCCGATCAAGAGTCACCGCAAGAGCCGCGATTTCCGAATGTGGCTGGTTTGTAACGCCGATGTTGAAGGTTGCCAGATCATACACCTCAAAGGGAACCTTCTCAGCGCCCACGACGATTGCAACCGGAGCATGCTGATGTTGGGTGCGGATCGCATCAATTGTCTCCTCAACGGGCTCGCCGTACATGGTCAGATGGACAATTATTCCCTCCCAAGACCGGAGCCAACCAAGCGGGCTGTCAGTTGCCTCAACAATAAATGGACCGCCAAATCGGGCAGTCACATCACGAGCTGTGTCAACGGCATCAGTCGCGTTATCCGGAAGCACAACGCGGTCAGCTCCAAGGGCACGGGCTGTTAATGCGACATGCGTCGTCATTCGGTCATCACGCCCTGGGCGATGACCAAGGCGGATAATAGCAACCTCATTGGTCCCGCGCATTGTTACCACCAACAGGACGCAGACAGAACCGCGGATACTTCGATCACGCTATCGGGAGTGGGCCGAGAATGCGAATAAAACCACCGCCTTGGCGGTCACCCTACTTCGGTGTGTTTGAACGTGTCTGCTCGCGTTGTTTGGCGATCGACAGTGAGTACATAAACCCAAAGTATGTCGGAATTCCCGTCAGCATGAGCAGGTAGTAGGCCCACTGTGGCCCATCAACGATGGTGAAAAACGCCGACACAAGGCCAACCCAACCGAGGGCAAACAGGAGATCATGCATAATTCCCCAGCGTTGATCGCGAAGATACCTGCGAAGTTGCTCAGCGATGGGCATTGTCACACCTCCAAGCGGCCATCGGCCAATCGCAGCACGGGACGATCAGGTTGGACATGTGGGCCAGTTGGAACACGCCTTATGAGTTGGTTTCGCCATTCGAGTCAACAACAAGGACGGGCACGTGGGTTGCACGGAGCGTGCGTTCGGTAACACTGCCCAGTAGGGCCCGTCGAACACCGGAGCGACCATGGCTCCCCATCACCACAAGATCGATATCATTGTTATCGGCATGTTTAGCGATCACGCGGTGAGGGATACCGCCAGAGTGGTGTTCAACGACGGGGACACCAGCCTCGGCCCCTGCATCAACGACATAACCGGTTGCTGACTCGGCCTGTTCACGCAGCTCGGTCATTTCGGAGAATTTACCCTGTCGGATACGGTCGACCTGTTCGGTTCCAAGGCTAATGCTAATGGCATCGGTATCCGCGACATACAACGCATGCAACTCTGCGTCGTTGTCAGCGGCGATGGCGATAGCATGATCAACAGCTGATTCCGCAACTTTGCTTCCGTCCGTCGGGATGAGAATGCGATCGTACATGAACTAATAGTGTGTGTATAGGTAGTGACGTTAGTCGTCAGCAGGCGGTTCCTCGTTTCGGCGGGCAACAACCTCCTCAGCGGTAGTGTCCCGGGACATCGGCCGGGGACTGTGACACTGCCGGACCATCCGTTTTGTCTCCGCGGGCGGCTCGGCGGTCAGGAGTGATACAACAATCGTGATCAGGAAGACAAGCGGCATGTTGATGATCGCGGACCCGATGGCAGGCATCCAGGTAGCAATCACCTCTATGCCAAGTCCATCGCCGCCGTTGACAAGCCCGAAGGCACCTTCATTGACCATTGGAATAAGCCAGAGGATGAGTCCGCTGACCATCCCGGAGAGGGCGCCAGGGCGGTTGGTGCGTTCCCACCACAGACCAAGGAAGAACATCGGGAACAGAACGGTTGCCGCAAGCGAGAAGGCGTATGAGACAAGGGCAGCAATAGGCGCCTGAGGATCAAACGCAGCAGCCATGGTTAACAGCCCGAGCAGTCCAATACTTAATCGGCCAACAATCATCTGCTGGCGTTGGGTGGCATTCTCGTTGATAATATTCGCATAGATATCATGTGAGATAGCCGAAGACCCAGCGATAAACAGCCCAGCAGTTGTTGCAATCGCGGCCGCAATACCGCCGGCGGCAACAAATCCGACTAACCACTCCGGAAGTCCTGCCAGTTGACTTGCTAGCACAACGATCACGTCGGCAGCAGCACTTGACATGCCCGGATCACCGAAGGCGGCCTGGACATTTTCACTGTATAGGTGGGTTCCAAAGGCGGCGTACGCTGGGGCGCTTAGGTAGAGCAGACAGATGAAAAACAGTCCCCAGACAGTTGACCAGCGAGCGGTGCGTTCGTTATCAACCGTGTAGAATCGCACAAGCACGTGGGGGAGTCCACAGGTTCCAAAGGCCAGAGAGACTGCGGTTGCAATCCATAAGTAGTAACTCTCGTTGACAAAGGGTTCTGAGAACTCTGCACTGAGAGCGTTGATAAGTTGCCCGTACTCAAGTTGTGGAGCAATCGTTGAGAAGCCACCGGCGAGGCCTGTTGCGTACAGGCCAACTAAAAACGCGACAATCAAAATTCCATACTGGAAAACCATATTCTTCGTGGCACCTAACATCCCTGAAAGGGCGAGATAACCAACAGTAATGACCATAAAGAGGATCATCATTGCCTGATAGCCACTCAGCCCTGGCACGCCAAGGTCGCCGAAGATGTACAGTCCGACAAGCCCCATGCCACGAGCCTGGCCAATTGCGTACACAAAGCCAATCAAAAATGTCGCAATGGCAGCAATCGCACGAGCGGCATCGGAGTTGAACCGATCGCCAACAAAATCCGGAGCCGTATACTTTCCAAACCGTCGCATCTGTGCGGCCAGGAAAATTAGCAATACAAAGTAGCCGGTTGTCCAGCCAATAACGAATGCAAGCCCATAGATACCGGAAAGGGCAATCAGTGCCGCCATGCCGAGATAGGAGGCAGCTGACATCCAGTTGGCACCGATTGCCATGCCATTTTCGATGTTGCCAATCGACCGTCCGGCGACCCACATGTCGTCCGTATCAGCCACCTTATAGATGAATCCAATCGCCAAGAAGGAAAGCATCATTGTCGAGACGATCACCGCTGGCAGGAGCTTGAACGAGACATCAAGTCCCTCGGGCAGTAACTCGCCACTTTGAAGTGGCACCGTCGGCGGAATCATTTGACATCACCCCCGTCGGTCACGGCTGTCGTCCGGTCGGCATCCGACTGAACGGTTGTATGATCAATTCCGTATTTCTCATCAAGTTGGTCGCGTTTGCGAGCGTACCACGCCGCCAGCAGTAACGATCCACCTGGACCACCGATTGCGATGGCAAAATAGTGGAACGGAAATCCGAGTAGCGGCATCGTCGTTGTCATAACCTCGGGAGCAAGCACCGTTGCGGTCACAGGTCCAAAGGTGGTGAAACACCAGATGATAAATCCGGTCCAGATAATGCGGATATGATCCCGCATATACGGTGTGTTCGGATTGAATAAACTCACCTCGGTTTGTAAATAATCAATATTCTGTTCGGCTGTGACGGCATCAGTTGTAACGCCGCCGTCGGTCGCGGAATCGTGGTTGTGATTCTCTGACATTGATATAGACGTAACTGTCGGTTGATCGGTGCTGACAGTGGAGTGTGAAAGCCCTACGGCTGATGATCAGTCGCCGTGGACCTGTTCGCGAATCTCTTCAGGGACACTTGGGTCACGGAGCGTTGAGGTATTCCCAAGGTCCTCGTCGTTGGAGATATCCTCAAGCAGCCGCCGCATGATCTTCCCGGAGCGAGTCTTTGGCAGCTCACTGGTGAAGTAGACATTTGACGGCCGTGCAAAGGCTCCAATTTCATCTTCAACGGCCTCGTAAATTGCCGCTGTAACATCATCACCCGTCTCTTCACCCTCACGAAGCGTTGCATAGACATCCGGCACCTCGCCTTTCTGGTCGTGATCACGAGCAGCAACAGCCGCCTCAGCGACTTCCGGAACCTGGGCCACTGCGGATTCAAGCTCCATCGTTCCAATCCGATGTCCGGCAACGTTCATGACATCATCGAGCCGGCCAAGAATGCGGAAGTACCCATCAGTCTCGTGAACGGCTCCGTCACCGGCCTTGTAGTTCCAGTCTCGCCAGTCATCACTGTCGGTATCCGAGAAGTCCTCCCAGTAGGTCCGGATAAATCGCTCATCATCGCCGTAGACCGTCTGCAACATGCCCGGCCAGGGACGTTTGATGATGAGATTACCAGCTTGACCGGTTGCGGGTTCAATTTCGTCTCCGCTGTCATCAACAATGCCTGCCTCGATGCCTGGAGCAGGGACCCCAGCACTGCCGGGTTTCATATCTTTCAGCGCCGGCAGGTTTGTGATGAGGTGTCCGCCGGTCTCCGTCTGCCACCAGGTATCAACAATAACCGCATCGTTGTTCCCGATATGTTCATAGTACCACTCCCAGACCTCCGGCTGGATTGGCTCCCCGACTGTCGTCAAGTGCCGGAAGTCAAAGTCATAGTCATCAAGAATTTCCTCGCCCCACTTCATGAACATCCGCACAGCGGTCGGTGAGGTGTGGAAAATGTCGACATCGTATTTCTCGGCTATCTCCCAAAGCACGCCCTTATCGGGGTAATCGGGGGCGCCCTCACGCATGACTGATGTTGTTCCAAGCGACAGAGGTCCATAGACAATGTATGAATGCCCAGTAATCCAGCCAATATCCGCCGAACACCAGTATGTATCCTCAGGTTTGATATCTAGCACGTACTTGCTGGTCCCGGTTGCATAGGCGAGGTAACCACCGGTCCGATGCTGGCACCCCTTTGGCTTCCCGGTTGTTCCGGAGGTGTACATCAAAAACAGCGGATCTTCCGCATCACGAGAGACCGGATCAACCCGAGCACCGCGTTTATCGGCTAACAGGTCAGAGACAAGAACATCTCGCCCCTCCTCAACGTGGGCCTCATCATGGAGGTTATCGGGCCCATGACGGGTCCAGACAAGGACCGTATCAACATCATGATCCGCGGCTGCAACGGCCTCGTCTGCTTTCTCCTTGTGATGGAGGAACTCACCGCGACGATAGTATCCATCAACGGTGACAACCACATCACTTTCCGCATCATCAATCCGCTCGGCGAGTGCCTCTGCTGAAAAGCCGGCGAAGACTTCTGAATGTGGCGCGCCAATGCGCGCACAGGCGAGCATCGTAATCGGCAACTCCGGCAACATCGGCATGTGAAGGGTGACAATATCATCCTCCTCTACGCCGGCATCTTGGAGTGCCGCTGCCATCTCGTTGACCTCACGGTACAGGTCCTGGTAGGCAATACGCCGACGCTCGTTTGTATCCTCGCTTTCCCAGAGTAAAGCGGTCTGATCGCCACGTTCCTCAAGATGGCGATCAATACAATTGTATGAGGCGTTGAGCTGCCCACCGGTAAACCACTTGAAAAATGGTGGATCAGACCCATCGAAGGTCTGATCCCAGTGAGCATCCCAGTCAAGCAGGTTAGCGTACTCCTCGAACCCATCGGGGAACTCGTCAAACCGATCGTAGATAGCCGGGTCGGACGCGTTGGCTTGTCCAATAAACTTTGCTGACGGCCGGTAGTAGTCCCGTTGTTTGAGTTGCGCTTCAAGCTCGTCATCAGTCATCGGGGATCACGCATTCGGTGTATGTATATCGGGCCCACTAAAGGGGGTCGCTAAATAGCACAATCGTCGATTGTCGAATCATATACTGGACAATGGTCACGTGTATCATGGACCTGAGGTTAAGCACTTAATCGAATCTGGCAT
>JBEQBL010000020.1:0-15143 GCA_041639835.1 Salinarchaeum sp. | reverse complement strand
GGCTTCAACAAGTTCGGCAGTGATCGGAGACAGACATGACGTCGGCGGCGAAAGGACACTGACCGATCGCATCGCTTCAAGAAGATCACTGGCCGTGTCACGGTCGCCAGCAAGGGTTCTGATCTTCGGAGGGGTATCCGGGACGGTCTGTGTATGTTCCCACAGCGCTTCCTGGACATTATCACGGGCGGTTTCCCCGAACGTAATGTCCTCACGGCGTTCGGTCATGTCGGCAGCCCGATCAATATACGTTCGCAGCTCCTCCGCGGTAACACGATCGTAAGGACCAGCCTCCGAAGCAAGTTTCTCCGCCAGTCGGTCAGCAATCCCCTCGAGTGTTGCATCGTCCTTCCGAGCTGTTGTCACCGCATCAAGCACGCGATAGCAGTCCACACGGCAGCGATCCGTGGCGGCGATAGCCTCCCAGAGTGCGGTGGTGACATTCGCACGGACCGTATCACCGAAGGGGCGATCATATGTGTCGGCAACGGCATCAGCAGCCGTCGCAACAATGGTCTCAACGTCATGATAGCTGACACGGTCAGTATCAGCAACGCGTGTCGCGATCCGGTCGGCAAAGGCGGCTGTTGCTTTTTGGCCCTTATTGGCCGTTGCGTCTCGGACGATCGCAGCAATATCAATCGACTCCTGTGGATCAGGAGTTGACCAGGTAAACGCCCGCCCGTAGTATCGATCCCGGAAAGCATCGATAATCGAATCGGCGGTCTTACGACCGACACGGGTAAACTCCGACTGGAGAAATCCGGAAACCGAGTGTGACTCGGTTGCCTCAAGCATCTTTAGCAGCGTTCCCAGTTCGACGCCATGGGGATGTGGGCGGATTTCCTCGGTATCGGCCGGAAGTTGATCGGTCGCACGTTCAAACTTCAGTGGCTCATCAAGCCCGGGTTCACGGAGTTCGATACGAGCATGCGGGTTGACAACAGCTGTGTGTTTGATATATTCATGCAGCTGCTTGCGGGCCCGCATTGTGGCTTCCATTTCAAGCTCAATACGGGTACCGTGTGGCCGATCCCAGGTCGTTGTCTGCTCATCACGAATTTCCGGCTCATTGCTGTCAGTATCGATGACAAGTTCAAAATACTGCGCCTGATCACTGCTTTGGGTCCGCGATGTCACCTTTGCCGGTTTCCCGCTTGTCAATTGTGAATACAACACGGCTGCGGAGATCCCGATACCCTGCTGTCCACGACTGTTTTTAACACTAATTGGGCCTTCATTACAGACAATGAAATTCTCATCTTGACCGGTTGCGCCAGGAACAGAAAGATCATACACATGCTCCGGCGGGGAGGTCTGTTTAACATCGGCAATCTGCAGGAGGCACAGATCCGAGTCAGCGACCACCTGTAGACGGTCAATCATTGCCTGCAGGGCATCAAACCGGTCTGTCGGGGTGCCAGTCTCATCAAGGAGTCCCCAGTGAGTGAGGTGGGCGATACGGTCGGGGGCATCGGGTGTGTGACCGGTTGCAATGTCCTCAATGAGGGCGTGATATTGAGCAGCATCCTGGTAGCTGGTACCAATCCCAGCACCGAATAAGATTCCGGGAACGGTGTTTGGAACACGGTCAACGGCGACATCCTGAACCCGGACAGGATCAAGGATAGTGGTTGGAATCTGCTCCGGTGAGTCGGGAGCATCCGCTGTGAGAGCCCCACCGTCTCCACTAACGGCAGTGACCTGATGCTGTTCAGGGGCGACCGGCGTTGTTTCGGTAACGACCCCCTGCATAGCCCACAGGATCGAAAGTTGTCGTGCCAGAGCCGGGGCAGCGCGGACGGTCCATGTGTCCGCCTGAGACTGTGTGCCGGCAGCTGCGAGTGTCTCAAGGAACCGACGTTGTAGTTGTGGCTCAAGATCAAAGAGCACAGCCGGGATACTGGAGTCCTCAAGGATGGCCGTGCAAATCGTCGTGAGCGGAGTAGTCGATGGAGGCGTGGACGACTGATGGCCTGTGGATCCAGAGGATGTGACAAGGGATACCTGCGAGTCCGCCTGGACGGCATGTTGAAGCTTGTCTGCTGTTGTGTCTGCAACAGCGTCTTGCTGGAGAGTTTGTGCAAGTGCGTCAACAAAGGGCGCCAGCGACTCAATGGTCACTGGCACCGCCGGCCCAACCGTCGGATCAGCTGATGGCTGTAGGGTACAGTCGGCCACACGATCGGTCCAGCCAAGCGCAAGGACGGCCGTTGCTGGAAGACACTGCTGGGCAAGACAGGTCTGCAGGTGCGTCGTTGAGAACGCCGATAGCTGCGATGGCCACGTCGAAGGGTCGGCATCGCGAAGCGACGTAAGGATCTGATCGTCGATATCATGCACATAAAGCGAACGGTCATGAAGCGACTCGGGCGCAATATGCGCGAGCAGGTTGATTGATGTCGGTGTTGTGTCCGGTTGTGGCAGTCGCTTGGGGGCAAGAATCATATCGCCAGGGGTGAGGGTGCTAGCCTTATGCTCCTGTGGTGTCCCATCTGGCGTCATCCCGAAGAGGCTGTGGTTGCCAGTGACAGTTGCCGTACGGCCGGTAGTCGTGGTGATTTGATATGTTTGCTCGTCAGTCTCATGTCGCGTGACGTGAGTCACTGGCTGCCACGTTACGCTACTGGTCTCCCGATTAAATGCTGGGACTTCAATGGTATCGGGAACCGGAACGTGGTCAGCACCCGTATCAGGGAGATAGGCATCACAGAGGACACCGATTGGAATGGTTCGCACGGTGCCATCATGACGGATAAGCACGCGCTGCTCTGGAGTCACTGACTGTTCGCGTTTGTGAAAGCGGGAGCCATACAGCAGTTTGCCGAAAATTTTTGGGAGTTGTTCCTTTGTGATCCCGGGTCCGTTGTCTTCAATCACCACCCGGTAGTAATCGCCAAGATCCTCGACTTCGACATAAATATCCGGTGCGATATCCGCCTCTTCCGCAGCATCAAGTGAGTTGTCAACGCCTTCTTTGATTGCGGTAACAAGGGCTCGGGCCCCTGAGTCGAACCCGAGCATGTGCTTGTTCTTTTCGAAGAACTCAGCAATAGAGATGGCACGCTGACTCTCGGCGAGTTCTTCGGCAATACCGACATCCTCACCGAGGGTCGACTGTGAGGTCATTGCTCCGGAATAGCGCGGGAAACGTTAAAAGGTGAACGGAGCAGGGTGAAAGTGAACATACACCTTGGAGGGGCACCAGGGACAACGTGAATCAACGGGCAAATGAGAGAGAAATAAAACCGCGATGTGAATCGTCAGAGCATACCCTGTGGCATTCGCCTCGCTACCACTGTAATCGATAGCGATCGGCTGACCACAGGACTCGCCACTTCCCCAGAAACAGCCGAAAGGACAAGATTGACTCCAGTCGAGTGTCAATCGGATCTGTGACACTCGCCGATGTCATTGCGACAGTTCAGGATCGGGAGAAGACACTGAACATCTATAACACCGATTCTGCAGTTGTCGCTGACATCATGAGCGGGCTGGCTGACCGCAATGTGACGGTCAGTGCCGAGACAACAGCAACAGGGCATCCCGAAGAAGCGGCCATTCTTTGTGACGATGAGGAGGTCATCGCGGTCGCGGGCGTTGAAAGTCTCCAAGATGCCACCAAGCGAGCAGCGGACAAACGCGAAGGTCGGTATCCACGGTCCCGATTTCCGACTCCCAAGCAGCTACGACACGAACGAGAGCGAAGCGGTGATCCGCAGACGCCCGGCGAGGAGCTGCTTGATGCGATTTCCGATCGGACATTTACCTCATACGATACCCGACAGATGATTTATCTCTCCAGAGAGATTGAAGACCGTGCCTGGCGGGTAGGGACCGGACGGATTCATTCCGGATTCCAGCGAGTTGATGCGATTACCGATCAACGCCGCAAGTATCGACGGCTTGCAAAGCGAGGGCTTGACGTACATGTCTACGCCGGGGAACCAGAAGCAACACCACCGAATATCAACGGGGTCACAGCCCATCTCGAAGGCACCAGTGAACTGGCAAGTACCTGGTTTGTGGTTTTTGATGGCGGGCAGGATCCGCTTCAAAAAAGTGCTTTACTCGCAGACCGTCGGGAAGGGGACAGTTACTATGGGGTTGTAACATACGAACCACAACTCGTTGATCGGGTGCTTGAATACCTCACTCACCGGTATCAGTCCTCCGGGACAGCCCCGGAACAGCCATCATAGCGGTGGTGGGGCGTAGGAAGGAACGATCTATGAGACCAACAACAAAGGCGGGATGCGGCACCTTATCCATAGAACAGGTCAATCCAATGGTACTGGGAGAAATTATGGGTAGCACGGCAAAGCCCTGGTATTTATGAGAGCGTATACCAACATGTGAGGTAGGGACAGAGTAGAGACATGTCACGGACAGACCCCGAGGTGCTCGTCGTCGACGACGAATCCCGGCTTGCTGATCTCTTCGCCGCATGGCTTGACAGTGATGGCTGGGATGTCGAGACAGCCTATGGCGGACAAACAGCGCTTGAGAAGATGAGCGATGCTGTTGAGGTCGTACTACTTGATCGACGGATGCCGGGGCTCTCGGGTGACGATGTCCTGACCGAGATTCGAGAAGCCGACTATGATACTCGTGTTGTAATGGTGACTGCTGTTGATCCAGACTTTGATATCATCGACATGGGATTTGACGATTACCTTGTCAAGCCCGTCTCAAAGGACGAACTACTCGATTTAGTTGAGCGGGTTGTGAACCGATCCGAGTACGCTGCCGATGTGCAGGAGTATTTCGCTCTTGTCTCAAAGCGAGCACTACTCCAGGTTGAGAAATCAAAACAGGAACTTGCGGACAATCCGGAATACCAGGCCCTCGAAGAGCGCATCAATGATCTTGAGACTCGCGTTGACGATCGGGTCTCACAACTAGAAAGTCACGACGATTTCGAAGGGGCATTTCGTGATCTCCCTGGCGGATCGGATGATACGGCGTAGGGGACCGTCACAGAACCGGCCGTCCCAGGAGTCAGCTATCAAAGGCTGTTAGTGAAATTTTCGGGTGGCACAGGCTATTGCCGTCGATCATCTAATGCAGGAAACTCATCACGGACAGCAGCAACGCGCGTTGGATCGACCGATGCGGTGACCAGGTCGGCTGTTGGTCCGGCACTTGCAACACGAACGCCCCATGGATCGATGAGTGCTGACCGGCCAACTAACGAGGAATCACCAATCTGGCCGGCAGCGTTGACCGCTGCAACATACATGAGATTTTCAACCGCCCGGGCTTGCGGAAGAAGGGTCCAATGTTCAACACGGGGATACGGCCATGCAGCGGGGACCAGTGTCAAGACAGCTCCTTGATCAACGAGCGATCGGTATAGTTCGGGAAAGCGGAGATCATAGCAGGTTGTGACCCCAATCGTGAGTCCATCGAGGGTCGCCACATCGAGTTGCTTGCCAGGGACAAGGAGGTTTGCTTCGGCAGAGTCGTAGCCAAAGAGATGCTGTTTGCGATAGACTAATCGACGATTGCCGGAGGCATCAAAAAGAACGGCCGTATTTGCAAGCCCCTCGTCAGCTGGGGTTGAAACCGTGGTTGTTGCGGCGAGATCCTCAATAATGGTCCCAGCAAGAACAGCGATATCAGCGTCAGCAGCAGTCGTGGCAATCTTTGAAAGCGTTGGGCCGGTAATGGGTTCAGCAGCAGCGGTGTAGGCATCAAACGCAAAGTACCCCACTGAAAACGCCTCCGGGAGCACGACAAGGTCCGCTCCGTCAGCAGCGGCCTGTACGATCGCTTGGCAGGCTCGCTGACGGTTTGTGGAGACATCACCGGCAGTCAGTTCAAGCTGGGCAAGGGCAATGTCCATCGCTCAATCAAGGCTTCGACGAAGCGCCGCAGCCAGGTTGTCGAGTTCGGAGTCAAGATTCCGTTTAAAGTACTTCTCAATACCGGGAACCGAGCCATCGACAGTAAAGGAATTGCGAAGCCGGGTCCCAGCGTCGGTGTCCTCAACGGTGTGTTCACCGATGACCTCAAGAGCCGTTGAATCGCCAACAAACCGGACATAGCGAGGAGGGTCACGGTTTGTCTCACGTGTGCGGACAGGGACGGTACGGCTGATAAGTGGAATCGGCAGTTCAACATGCCAGGTAGCAACACGGCCAGCCTCATCTTTGAGGTCATAATCGGTCACAACGCTGATCGCGCCAGCTCGCTTGGCTGGATCAGAAATAAACTCCCAGACGGCTTCCGGCGATGCGGGCACCGTGACCGAGCGCTCAACACGAACCGTCATACAGTCACACACAAACGTGCAGGGGAAAAAAGATCCCGATTCCGTATCCTTGGTCCGTGTACATGGTCGTCACTCGGGGGTGACTTTCCAAGTTGTTGATCGGGCCCGTCCCCACTTCTCGATGTCAATATCATCAACCTCATCATCAAGTTTCGGGAGCCGAACTCCAACTTGTTTTGCGGAGAGACCAAGTGCATCGGCGATATTTCGAGCCTTGAAATACCGCTTCCCCCGGGCGGCACTGTCCTGGAGGTACGCCAGGATCCGACGTTCTTCTTCTGTGAACTCGGTCATTACGCAGATGTAGGATCCTGATGGACTTAACTCTTGCAGACGGGATGAGCTAACGACAAGTGCGTTCGGCAAGTACCCACCGCTAGCCGTGGGTTTCCGCGCTGCCTCTGTATGAGATCTCCCCACTTGACCGGGCGAGGCGCTCGTCTCAAAGTTCCGTAAGGCGTTTGACGATGCCATCAAACATATCGTTCATGTGGGAGTTTGTCGTCGTTGGGGCTGGACCGGCTGGGACGCGGTTTGCACACCAAGTGGCGACGGCGGGACACGACGTGCTGGTGTTAGAGCGCGGAGAGATTGGCACTCCACTGGCCTGTTCGGGACATGTCAGTCGTGATCTGTGGGCGTATACTGATGAGACAGCCAGAGCAGCGCTCTTGCAACACGAGATCGGTGAAGCACGCTTTTATCTAGCCGATCAGCCAACCGACGGCTACCGGTTTCACACGAATGGCACGATTTCGGACGTGATCGATCGCGTTGGGCTCGATCAGCATCTGGCAACACGTGCCCAGGCTGCTGGGGCAACGATTCGCGATCAACGGTCAGTAATCGCTGTCGATGAACATACCGATAACGTGGAAATCACCGCCCGAGGGCCAACCGGACTCGAGCAGTATCAAGCGCAGATGGTCGTTGGCTGTGATGGGCCACGCTCCCGGGTGCGATCAGAACTGGGGCTGCCAACTCCCAAGAAGTTGCTGCATGGCGTCTTTGGACACACCACAACGCCGGACCACGACCCCGGCGTTGATGTTCATCTAACCGTTCCAGGACTGTTTGCATGGCGCATTCCTCGTGGTGATGCCGGCTGTGAATATGGTGTGGCAATGCCGCCGGGAGCTGCGATACAGGAACGATTTCGACAGCATCTCAACGCGCATGATGTTGATCCAGACGCCGTGAAAACGCGATCAGGCTTGATTCCGATCGGACCGCCGAAGACGGTAACATCGGACCGTGGCATATTGATTGGAGATGCTGCCGGACAGACCAAGCCGTTTACCGGTGGTGGAATTATCTATGGACTGACCTGTGCGGATCACGCCGCTGCGACAGTCGATCCATGGGACCCAGCATCGACACAGCAATATGAGCAGGCCTGGCGTTCGGCGTTGGGCTGGGAAGTCCGGCTTGGAGAGCTACTGAGACGTGCCTACCAGTTGCCAACGCCACTCCGGCAGATCGGGCTACGGATGGTATCCGGTGAAATCGATGTTCATATGGACCGTCCATCAACGGTCCTTCCAGGACGGAACTGACGTACAGACCGCGCTCAGAACGGCAGCCATTCTCTGAGCTGCTCGACAAAGGATGATGAGTCGTCATCGGGTTGTTCAGAGGGGATGACGGTATCAGCCGGCTTGATAACCGTTTGTCCGACACCATGGTCACTATTTTCAACAATAATGAGATTTTCTTCTTTCAGTGCATGCAGGGCCTGTTCGATATCATCGATATCAGCACCGACATGCGTCCGGAGCTCGAAGACCGTCATTCCCTCGTCGCTACGGTCAACAAGGGCATCAAGAATCGCCACGTCAATATCATCGCGGTCTCGAAACTCCGTCTTAACGGGCATCGATGCGTTATTTGCACGGCATGGTCTTAGTTTTGATTCCCCAGAAGTGCAGAGTGCCCTCAGGGCACGGCCGGACAGTCACGCAGAGTCAAGAATCCGGATATCGGTCTCGCCGTGTGGGACCGTACACAGAAAGCGAGCAGTCTGCTGACTTGCGTTACGGTACCAGTGGACCTCACCGGCTGGAATCAGCATGGCATCGCCAGGAGCAACGCGGTGTTCGGTGGCCTCATCTTCGGTACCGGCGCCAACGATATATTCGCCATCAAGCACATACTGGACGTGCTCAACAGCATTTGTATGCTTGGGGACAGTGCCATCAGCTGCAAGGGTAAACTCGCGCATGGCAAAGTGAGGCGCTCCCGCATCCTCGCCGATTAAAACAGCCTTTGCGAGGCCATCGCCTGCCTCAACCGGCGTCGTGTCAACGGCATCGGCCTCACGAAGATACATCAGTAGGCGTAGTCCGCATAGCCATCGGATGTGATCGTGTCCGACCCATCTTCATCGTTGAGTTTCTGGAGCGCATCACGGAAATCACGCATCTGCACCTCGGTTCGGTCATCTCGAATCGCAAACATGCCGGCCTCTGTCGCAAGGTTAGCAAGTTTGGCGCCGGAGAAGTCATCCGTTTCAAGCGCCAGCGAGTCAAACTCCACCTCCGAGGCCAGATTCATATTGCCCGTATGTAACTGGAGGATCTGCTTGCGACCTTCGTGATCGGGTTTTGGCACTTCAATAAGCCGGTCAAAACGCCCAGGACGAAGAATCGCCCGATCAAGCATATCAAACCGGTTGGTAGCTGCCATGATCCGAATCTCGCCGCGATCATCAAAGCCATCCATCTCCGAGAGCAGTTGCATCATCGTTCGCTGGACCTCGGCATCGCCGGAAGTCTTTGATTCAGTACGTTTCGAGGCAATGGCATCGATCTCATCGATAAATAACACTGCAGGGGCTCGCTCCTCGGCTAAATCAAACAGATCACGCACGAGACGCGAGCCCTCACCGATGAACTTCCGGACCAGCTCTGACCCGGCCATTTTGATAAAGGTCGCATCGGTCTGGTTAGCAACGGCCTTGGCAAGCATTGTCTTGCCGGTGCCTGGTGGTCCATGCAGAAGCACGCCACTTGGGGGTTCAATGCCGATCTGATCGAACTGATCTGGATGTCGAAGCGGTTCTTCAACCGCCTCACGGACTTCTCGAATTTGTTCTTCAAGTCCACCAATATCACCATAGGAGACCGTCGGCGAGGAGTCGACCTCCATTGCCTGTGCCCGAGCGTCGGTCTCCTGGTCAAGCACGCCCTTGATACTAAAGGAGTCATTGACCGCGACCCGGTCACCGGGCTCAAGCTGGGAGGCCATGCGGTCGGACACGGCGGTTAATACCTCTTGATTGTTCCCGTGTTGCTTGACAATCGCCTCGCCGTCATCGATCTCCTTGACCGTTGCAACGTAGAGGGAGGTTGTCTTGAGCGTCTCGTTTTCCCGTTCAAGACGGTCAGCACGCTCGCGAAGTTCGCGTTTTCGTTCATCGGCAGCTTCGAGTTGTTGCCGGAGTTGTCGGTGGACACTTACAATGTCCAGGTAGTGCTCACGGAGTGCCGACAGCCGTTCTTCCTCTGTCATATCGGGGTCGAGGTTCAGGCGTGGTCGGTCCGGGAGCGACGGACTGTGCGACATTGATTGTTCGAATTTACGCGGCCCGTTAGAAGTGCCTTTTGGGTCCGGTAGTACAGGCGGGCGACCGAAACATCCGGTTGACAAGAACACACCCGAGTATAGCAAGAACAAGGCAGATACAGATAGCTTTACTCGAAAGCTATCCCACAGCATAGCCGGTAACGGTCACGCTGATCCGCTGTGAGCGGTGATCAATGGCGAAATGCCGCATCAACGATGCCGAGTGTTTGTCCAAGCCCAACAAGGCCAATGCCAGCAAGTGTCCACGGGCCACCGGCACCAAGAACCGCATAGACCCCCGCTCCAAACAGGCTGAGACTGCCCCCACCAACATACACGGCTGTCGATAGGGGCTGCTGACGGCCGGTATAGATCAATCCAAGAGCCGGAAGGATCATCCAGCCATACAGGGAGATGGCATGGAGGATCGGGACATCACCAATAAAGCCAAACAGACCAGCAGCAGTGACCGGGATACCGATAACAATAATCCCACGCCAGACAGCTAAGGCCCCGGTGGCCATTGCACGCCATCCGGCTATGACAAAGGCAATAAGCAGGGCCAGCATCACTGCATGAGCAATTTGGAGACTGCGCAAGCCGACAAGACCGCGGTGGGCAAGCAGGGTAAAGACCCATGCCAGTGGAACCAGACCAGCCGGGCCAATATCCAACAGTCGGCGAACGTCCATGTATCAGTCATTCAATAGTGAGGCCTATCAATGGTTGGCTCTCCGGGGCCTATGTCGATGACAGCAACGAACATATGGCCGCATACCACGGGGGCCAACAACAGACGCTGATATCGATGCAGAGATGATCAGGATGACAAAAGTGTTGACATTTCCTCAAGCGCCCGGTCGTACTCGTCAATAGCAGCATCAAGATACGTCGGGGAAGTCACATCAACACCGGCTGTGGCAAGGATATCGACTGGGTAGTCGGCACTGCCACGTTTTAGCGCCTCAAGATACTGGTCGGCCGCTGGCTGTCCACGGTCAAGGATATCGGTGGCAATGGCAACTGCCGCGCTGATGCCGGTGGCATACTGATAAACGTAGAATGCGCGATAAAAGTGTGGAATCCGCATCCATTCCTGTCCAATATGCTCATCAAGTGTCGCGGATGGATAGAGTTCCGTTTTCAACTCGGTATATATATCGGCTAGTCGATCCGGTGTCAACGCCTCTCCATTCTCGACAAGCGCATGGGTCCGGTCTTCAAAGGCCGCAAACATCGTCTGCCGGAAAAGTGTTGATCGAAATCGTTCAAGATACTCATTAAGGATGTGTCGCCGGAGGTGTTCATCTGAGAGAGTATCTAGAAGGTACCGAGTCAAAAGCACCTCATTGACCGTTGAGGCAACCTCAGCGACAAAAATCTCATAATGGCTGTTGACATATGGCTGATGTTCACTTGTCAGTTGAGAATGAATTGAATGACCCAGTTCATGGGCCAGTGTGTACATTGATGATACATCGTCCTGATAGTTCATCAGAATAAACGGCTGTGTATCATATGTCCCGCCGGAGTAGGCACCAGAGCGCTTACCTTGGGTTTCGTAGACATCGACCCATCGGGCATCAAGGCCCTCTTTGACACGGTCTTGATATGACTCTCCAAGGGCGCCAAGGGCCTCGATAACATAGTCAGTGGCCGTCTCGTACTCGATTGTCGGCGTCGACGACTCGGCCAACGGAACATACAGATCCCACATCCGAAGCTCATCGAGCCCAAGTGTCTCACGTTTGAGTTGTGCGTGGCGGTCGGCGACGGTACTGTCCATGACAGTATCGACAAGGGTGTCATAGACCGTTCCAGGGATGTTAGCCGAATGAAGCGCTGCCTGGCGGGCCGTGTCATAGTTCCGCGTCTGAGCAGTTGTCACATCCGTGCGGACGCTTTTTGCATAAGCGGTGCCGATGGCATTGCGAAACTGCGCCCAGTGGTCATAGAAGGACGTATACACATCCTGGCGAAACGACCGTATCGGGCGTTTTTGCAGCCGCGTGAAGTTTGCAAGGGTGATCTCAACGGCCTCTCCATCAGGATCCTCAACGGTTGGAAAGGTAAAGTCGGCATTCGTAAGCGTCTGATAGATATCCCGTGGCGCATCAGTGACCTCTGAGAAGTCAGCTAGCACAGCCTCAATTTCCGGGGAGCGAGTATGTGGCTCCAGTCGTAAGACATCATCAAGATACTGGTCATAGGGCTCAAGTTCTGGGGTGGTCGCCAGAAACTCCTCGATTGTCTCACGGTCGAACTGCTGGATAGCTGGGTCGATGAAGCTTACAGCACTAGCAGCCCGGGTCCGGACCGACTGCGCTCGAGCATGCATTGCTTGCCCGGTCTGATCGCGGGTATCCTCATCCCGCCGCATTCGCGCATAGGCAGTAATCGTCGCTGTCTCGCGAAGCACTTGATCACGCTGGGTAAGGACTGTATGCAGCGACTCGGCATCGGTAATGGCATCCGCATCCATCGTCTCAAGGGTCTCGATAGTGTCGGTGACCGCCTCAAGAGCTGCTTCCCAGTCATCGTCACCCGAATACACGCTTGAAAGGTCCCATCGATAGTCAGAATCAATCTCCGATCGCTCGGGAACGGAACTCATGTACTGCTGGACGGGACCGGTGGTCCTAAGACTTTCACACGCTGTGTCATCGGTCATAATGCTGAGGGGGAAACACAGAGAACAGCCCCAAACAATTGCTAGTTGTGATCAGGAGCCATCGGGAAGGGACGTTGCCACATGGCTAATGGCACCAAGTTGACCACGCATGGATTGACGCTGATCAGTGAAAAAGCTCCGTGCCTCTGCCAGTGCCGTTGTGTCTGGGTGAAAGGTAACCTCGGGGTAGACAACGTCGGTAAGGACAAGTGGATATGGGGGTGCCGGGGGAATCCCATCGGGGCCAGAAAGAGACGCGGCATCAAGAACACGGTCAACCCATGCAACAGCCCGTTCACCGGTGATGATATCGGACAGAAGCGTCATACCACGGCGTACAAACTGTCGTGGAAACCCATCAGAGCGGAATGTGACAACAAGGACAGGCTCATCACAACAAACAGTCGTGCTAAGATCCCGGGTTGTCCCAGTATCATCCGGGGTGAGGTTATGAAAATCATGGACGCCCTCAAGTCGGTCACAAACACGGGTGGCACGGGTGGTTGCGACCGATGAGGAAACAGCCGGTGGAAGTGGCAGGTAGTAGGTATACTCACGGGCGATAGCATCATGCGTCGCATGAAATGATGGAGAGACGGAGGCATGGGCCCATGCATGAATGGATGACGGAAGCGCCGCTGAGAGTGCACGGGCGGTAAGCCAGTCAGGCCCCTCGAAAGCAACTGTCTGTGAGAGGGCACAGACACCGGCATCAGTGCGACCGGCAGCAGCATAGGATGCAGGCACCGCTGCCGTGTCGAGAATGTCCAAGGACCGTAACGCATCGAGGATCGCATCGGAGACTGTCGGGACATCAGGCTGGCGTTGAAACCCGTGATAGGGGCGGCCATCGTATGCGATCCGAAAGGCGTGCATACTATACTAGGTTGTCAGGCGAAGGTCTCGTAGGTGGGACGACTAGTGTCGCCCGGGAACTCACTGATGGGTACCTGTACCTGATCGCCGCTGGCCATGTCTTTGACCGTGATCTGATCGTTCTCAAGATCACGTTCGCCCACGATAACAACGGTTTCAGCATTGATCCCATCGGCATAGTCCAGTTGGGACCCAAAGCCACGGTCAAGAAGGTCGGTTTCAACAACATGTCCACGGGCGCGCAGTTCACGGGCAATGCGGGCAGCAACAGCACGTGTGTCACCAACCTGTAGGATATAATAATCCGTCTGAATAGCCTCCTCCGGGAGGACACCGGCTTTCTGACAGAGCAACCCAAGCGTTGCATGGCCCGGCGCAACGCCGACTGCTGGAGTTTCCGGACCACCAAAGGAGTCAATCAGATCATCATAGCGGCCCCCGCCAAAGATTGATCGTGACACATCGCCCTCTGTGTCAAAGCACTCAAAGACAGTGCCGGTATAATAGTCCAGTCCACGAGCCGTTTCCAGTGACAGCGTACAGTACTCACGAACGCCCAAGTCCGCAGCAGCATCAAGGACGGCTTGAAGATTAGCAACTGCATCAGCGACCCGGTCGGTGTTGGCCGTTCGCACAAGTTCATCCAGTTCGTCATCATCGACAGCAAGCAGAGCGTCAAACTCCCGCGCTTGCGTCTCCGACAGGCCGGCATCGGCAAGAAGTCGATAGTACTCATCAGTACTGATTTTCTCCTTTTTATCGACAGCTCGGATTGCTGCCTGCGTGTCGACAGTCGTATCAAAGGCAGTAAGCAGTCCGCCTAAGATATCGCGATGTGAGACGCGAAACTCAAACTGGTCCTGTGTCAAGCCAAGGTTCGAAAGCGCATCGGCAGCCCACGCAAGTAATTCAGCATCCGCCACTGGGCGAGAGGAGCCAAAGATATCGACGTTTGTTTGATAGAATTCGCGAAATCGCCCTTGCTGAACCTGTTCATACCGCCAGAACGGCCGGGTCGAGAACCACTTGATCGGCTTTTGCAGTCCTTTGCCCCGATCGACAACCATCCTGGCAACGGTTGGGGTCAGTTCAGGAGTTAGGGCAACGTCGCGGCCACCGGCGTCAGTAAAAGCGTATAGCTCCTCAACAATCTCTTCCCCACTTTTGTCCACATACATCTGGGTACGCTCAATCGCCGGGGTGCCAATCTCGCGAAACCCATACTGACGGGCGGTGTCCTCAAGCGTATCAATCACATACCGTCGTGCCCGCATTTTCCCGGGGTAAAAATCACGAAATCCCTTGAGACGGTCGTACATGTGCATACCGGTTTGAGAGCGGTGTGTTTGAAACCTTCTGTCGGAAGGCGATGCGGCTCGGGATACACACTGAGGGAGGTACAGGCGGTGAACTGCTTCGAGGTCAGGTCCCGGGGAGCTCACTATGCCTGTCGATTATAGGTGGAACAGGCGTAATACCACGCCGTTCACGGGTGGATACGCGCGGTCACAGCGGCAATTCCCGAACGGTTTTGTTCCAAACCGGCGTATCTGTGCGTGTCGGCGCACTGGTTACGACCCCAGTGTCGCCGAGCGCCCGAAAACTGGCGGTTCGAGTGTCCGCCCACACTGGAAACAGAGTGGGCCCCACGTGGGAATCAAACAACAAGCACCGGGCGAACACTCGCAGAGAAAGTAACTCCGAGTCCGTCGAAGTCTGTCAGACTCCCCGAGGCAAAAATAACTCTGGGAGTCC
>JBEQBL010000019.1:0-15809 GCA_041639835.1 Salinarchaeum sp. | reverse complement strand
ATTAGCTGAATTGAGGCGCTAAGCCCCCTTCCTCAACGAGCAGCGCAGTCCGCGTAGCGGACAAGCAGCGGTAACGAGAACGGAGTCCTCGTTCGCACATCAGAAATCTTCGATTTCTGAGGACGCAGTAGGGAGGGGATACAGCGCCGTCACAGAATTGCTTGCACTCTGTTCCATGACTTTATAACGGTGCCAGCCGAAGGCTGGAACCGTGATGGCAACTACTCATCGTCTCGGCTTAGAGTCCGACAAGAAGGACGGTCGAGACAGATTCCGCCGTCACCACCGAGTAGGAGTGGGACGCTCCAAATCCACGCCTGCGGAGACTGCGCTCCCTGCGCGGACTGTCGGCGCAAGCCGACCGTCCGTGAAAAAGCGCGTCGCGGAACCAGGAAGCCCCACCCGCAGCGAGCGCGTCAGCGCGAGCAGGGTGGGGTAGTTCACTCGGGAACACGTCCCCGACACTCTGCCTGCACTCTGTGGAGAAATATCGGGCAGATAAGTGGGGTTGATTATCTTCGCGGTGTTCACGCCGTAAAGATCTGATCCGAATAACAGTTAGGGTACTGCGATGTCTTCGTTCGGCAGCACCGCTGTGATTTCCCCCACGCGATTCGTCCACATTGTTGCATTACTATTGGGTGAGTCATGTCTGTCCGGGGTTTGCTGCTGTTTACTACGGGGACTTCAGCTGTGAGTCTTCGATGGCGTTGCTAATAGCATCGCCGTGTGTTCAACGACTGATAAGAGCACAGTTCATATCGACGACGGATAAAGATCCAAATCACGCGATACAGGAACGTCCCACAGTTCCAAGCGAGGCGAATGTTGCGGGAAAACAGACAACATATTGATGTGCGTGACCCCGGAACGGTTCACTTTCGGCGGTTTACATCCACACGCTCGCGTACTCGCTCGAAGGTGCCTGATTCGGCAAGTTCCTCAATACGCTCTTGCAGGTGGCGCTCACAGAGTCCGACCTTGATGCCGTCGGATTCGGCGGCGTAGGCAGCCGTCTCGTCACAGTAGTGACACTGCATGATACCAAGTGTTAGTTTGTGCTAAACGCGCTTGAATGCTATGGGTTAAGCAAAATCCGCTCACGATGTGGTTAGTTGTGATCGAAAGCGGGTATATGTCGACTGGTCAAGTCCAGCGACCCCAAGTTGGCGGTTATGAGCGTCAGAGCCACCGGTTGGGTACAATCCCTCGGTCTCAAGAAGGCGGTCAATGGGCGTATAATCGACGGAGCGACTGTACGGATAGTTACGTTCGATGGCATCAAGCCGGCGGGCAAGTGTAAGCGCGGTGTCAAGGTCATCGTAGCGGAACGGATGAGCCAGCCCAACAAGCGAACAAGCCTCCGAAAGAAGCTTCGAACCACGCTCAAAGGAGGGGACAGCACGAGCACGATAGCAGGGATCACCGGTCCCAATAAGCGTTTGAAACGCGTCTGTAGCGTCATGTGGACAGTTTGGATTGGATGCAATTGCCCGGGCAATATGTGGGCGTCCAATCCCATCGAAGAGGTCAATGTCCAGTTCGATACCAAGTCGGTCCTCAAGACACTCAATCATAGCGGTGGCTCGCTTGCGACGATCGGTGGCAAGACGCTCACATTCGGCCTGTAAGGCTGACGTTGGTGAAACGCCGTATCCGAGTAAGTCAACGCGAAGTCCACTGCGTTGATCCTCGACACGGAGTTCGATGCCATGGATGACATCAACGCCATTGCGAGTGACAAGCGGGGCCTCTAGCTGTGGCTGAAGGCGATCATGATCGGTGATGGCGACCGCATCAAGTCCTGCTGTTGCAGCCGTCGATGGGACAGCCTCCGGGGATAACTGTCCGTCAGAAATCGTCGTGTGGACATGAAGGTCCGCAACCGGCATAGAGATAAGTAGGCCTGACAACGGATAATCTCCCGGCTTAACAGTCAGTAGGGCCTGTGGAAAAGGGAAAATATTTATAATTATCTTCAATATGGTATAGACATGAAACTCAATGGCACGGGCGATCGAATCGAAGCAGCAAGTTATCCGCTGACAACACAGGATCTAGTTGACGAACACGGCGATCAAAAAATCGAGCATCAAGGTGGAACCGAACGGCTGGCGGAAGTGCTTGACCGATCGGAAGCCGAGGAATACCACTCACCCGATGATGTGTTGTTTACCATCTACTCGTGCGTCGACGGCGATGCTGTTGGGCGCCGAGGCTACTGTGATCGTGATCCAACACCACCAGGCGTGCCACGCGATCAGCTCTCATTCTAAGGCCATTCGGAACTGTTGGCGTGGGAGTCTCCACAGACCGGCAGGACCATCGTGAGTCAGTGGACGGTCAAAGTGGTGACCGTAAGGAACAGTTCCCCTCACTCCCGATACCACCTCCTGAGACATCCGGTCTGTGTCGCCCGTGGAATCTAAGGACGATACGGCAGCGTCCGAGAACATTCAGGAACAATCACGAAGAACCGTTACATTCAATATTGTTGGTTGTAAATATTGGCTTTGTGTACCATGTCAATGGGTGCCTATGACGAAGATGAACACGAGCGTCGTGAGCGGAAATCCAACGCGGTCGACGCCGCATTCGACGATAATCGCCACGTATACCAAGGCACCGTCGAGTACGACTCGGGAGATTCAACCGAGGAGCTCCTTGACACCTTCGAACAGATTAAATCCTAGTAGTGCCAGTTACTGGCGGCAACAGCGGGGTTGACTGTGAAGCGGGTATCGACGCACACACAAGCAACAGTCAATCGGGGGCAGACAGACGACTTTTTGCTCACCCGATTGATAATGCCGTTATGGCCTCCGAGACGTGTGATGGGTGTGGACGAGATGTCAACATCGGCGGCGGCCGTGGGCATATATGGGCATTTGACGATACGGGACTTGAGGGAATGACCTTGGAGTTAGAGAGTGGGAGAGAGGTCTTTCTTTGTTTCTCGTGTATTGAAGCGTTGCCCGAAGAGCCAACGGTCGAAGATATTGAGGCGTTGCCGGAGCGGACATCAACCGAGCAGACAGACGCTGTTGATGCCCCGGCGGGGTCAGCAAATCGACTCATTGGCGGACTGCTTGTTGGTGGGATCATCGGTGGGGCCATCGGATTGACAGTCGGTGGAGCAGATCTTTGGATGCCATTTGGAGCTGGTGTTGGGTTTCTTGTCGGTGTTATATGGAATCGGGTGTAATCGCGTAGGGTGGAGAGACACGCTTTTTGTTATTGCAAACAGACTCTTTGATAATGGACTCGGCCGCACTTCTCGATCTTCTCGGGAACGAAAATCGGCGGCGCATCCTTCGGTTGCTCGCCCAGCGGCCGTGTTACGTGACCGAGATTAGCGATTATCTGGGTGTCAGCCCAAAGGCTGTTATTGACCATCTTCGGAAGCTTGAGGAGGCCGGGCTCGTGGAGAGTCATGTCGACGATGGGCAACGGAAATACTTCCATATTGCCCGAAACATCCGACTTGAGATCAGTGTCTCGCCATATGGCTTTGGCACACGAAGTGCATACCCGGCCAGTCGGAACTTCGATATCACCTCATTTCGACACCTGTCGGTGGATGTCGATGGTGGAACGCCAAATGATCCAACACGGCTCGTGCGCCGTCTTGACCGGCTCGAGGAGCTTGAAAATGAACTCTCAATGCTCCAGCGATGGGTCCAAGGACGTATTACCGAGACGCTTGACTCACTGACTAATCAGTTCGATGGCGCAGAAAGTAACGGGCGTCTCTATGCCGATATTCTGCTAGCATTAACCGATGGACCACAGACTCGTGAGGAGCTTCGTCGACAGCTCGATGTGCCACAGGATCTGCTTGAAGAAGCACTGGTAACGCTTGCCAACCGAGGACTGCTTCGTCGTTGTTCACGCGGATGGGAACTGACGGACCGGTAGTCGGGTTAAAGTTCCTTTGTGAGTCCAGCTTTGAAATCCCGGCCAAGATACAGTCCCAGCACGGCAATAGCAAGTCCAACACCGGCCCCAACAAGGGCCAGTTCAACACCGGCATCAGCGGCAACGGCAACGGGGATATTGCCAAGCAAAACGCTGAGAGCGCCGAACACGGCACCAATAATACCGGTGAGCGGATAGCTTGTTTTGGAGAGTCCGCCAAGGAGCGCCCCACCGGCAAGGAGTCCAACCGGCCCACCGATTAATGGTACAAACAGGTTGCCGATTGTCGCCGGAATGCCAAGTCCGACCCCGGTAAGAAGAGTCGTGATAAGCGTAGAGCGGGCCCCCCGGCGTATTTTACTCTTGGTACTATCTGGTGGGGACTGATCATCCGAGAGCCCAACCGGAGACTCCGTTTCAGAGTTCTCTGAGAGTGAACGGAGCAGTTCATCATCAACGGCGGTGTCAGACCGCTCGCGTTGATCCGACCGTTCGGACATATCACTGGTTGGGTATCCACTGATAAGGGTGTTTTCCCGAAAGCCACGCGGACACATACCGAATTACCGACGAACGTTTTGTCCAATAGAGGGGCCAAAAGGACCATCGATCGGGGCGGCAATATCGGCCGCTGGATCCGCATACACAAACTGTCCACGGACAAGTGTCGCCACGGGGAACACACCGGGAA
Organism: Salinarchaeum sp.; assembly: GCA_041639835.1. GTDB lineage: Archaea > Halobacteriota > Halobacteria > Halobacteriales > Salinarchaeaceae > CAZFMU01. Next base: position 11,200 of record JBEQBL010000019.1, on the reverse strand, counting down.
GGCCTTCAAAGGGAGTCCAGCCACAGGCCGTATACAGTTGATCGGCTGTGATGGATTGCTGACGGTCCAGATCGACAATAAAGAGATCAGCGTCATATCCCGGGGCAATACGCCCCTTCGAGGGACAATCAAAGCGTTCCGCCGGGGTAGTGGCAACAAGATCCTGAACACGAGTGGGTGATAAGGTCCCCTCGGCAACAGCGCCAAGCAATAACGGAACCATTGTTTCGACCCCTGGAACACCACTGGGGGCCTCGGAAAGCGGATTGTCCTTTTCACTATGCGTATGTGGGGCGTGATCGGTCGCGATAATATCGACAGTCCCGTCGACGATGCGCTCGAAGACGGCCTGACGACGCGACTCAGAGCGCAACGGTGGATTCATTCGTCCAAAGGTGCCCAACGCATCGGCATCAGCACGGGAGAGGAAGGCATGATGAGGGGTAACCTCACAGGTACTCGTCGTTGCTGCAACGGCATCAATCGCTTCCGGTGTCGACGTATGGGCGATATGCACCGGGACATCATGCTGATCGGCGACAGAGAGGGCACGTTTGACCGCTGTAATTTCAGCTGCCGCCGGACGGTACCGACTCCAGCAGTCAACAGCAGCATCGCGGCCGCGGCCACTTGCCTCATCAAGTGCCGCCGGTTGAAACTCTGTATCATCCTCGGCATGCACAGTAACAGGTACAGAGGCGCGACTGGCAGTTGCCAATGCGCTGTCAAATGTCTCAGCGTCAATTCCCATGTCACCGGTTGAATCGGCCATAAACACCTCGCCAAGGGCGAACAGTGGACGATCAAACAGAGACTCGGGGTCCCAGTCGTCAGTAACTCCCCCGTTGATGCCATAATCAACAAGTGAGTCAGTTGCACAGGCGGCTTTGGTATCGAAGGCAGCGCCATCTGTTGTCGGCGGCGCGGTATTGGGCTGATCAACAACAGTTGTCACGCCCCCAGCAGCCGCAGCGCGACTCCCCGAAGCCCATGTCTCCTTGTGTTCAAAACCGGGCTCCCGGAAATGGACATGCACGTCAATGGCCCCGGGGAACATCGTATATCCATCTACATCGAGAACGGTCTCACCAGCCTGTGGTGTCAGCGTTTCCCCAACGGCCGTGATAGTCCCTGCATCGATACGCACATCGCGACAACGGCCGTCAGGAAGGGCCGCGGCAGTCAGCAGCATTTCGACCCGAGACTGACAGTGAAACAACTAAAATACTTGTATCTGTCCTGATCGCCCCCAACGATCAAAGCCTGTGCTTGGACCTTGCAGTATTACACCAAATGACAGTATTTCTAAATCGATGTTTGGCATGTGTGTGTCAAAACATGGAAAGGAGAGCCATGTGGAAACAGCAGACGGGGAGAACGGAAGGGGTTCCCGCTCGTGCATGGAAAGCATGCCGAAACCATCATTCTAGTGGAGTCCCCGCCCTCATGGACTGAGGCCACTCTAGCGACCGCCGAAGTAGGATGGGATAGTTGACGAATGGACAATCGATGTTGAGGAAGGCTCACAGACGGAAGCACGGGTTGTCATCAGTAGGATCGCCCGACGACCAGCCCAGTAGCAGAAATCAACAACAGGGAGCGACATACTTTATAGACGACTGGGGGATACCACTTGCCGGATGCTGACGATCCCGCGTGAGACACTGTGGCAGTATGATCTTGTAACACGATTTAATTCCCCATATGTCGCCCATGACCGTGGTCACGCGGTTGATCTCTACCCACCAACAACGGCCGCGCCATCACCGGTGTCCGGAACGGTCATTGGGACCCGAACGGTTGATGCTCCCCCACAGCCATATGCAACGGACAGTGATCATCTAATTCTTATCAAGACTGAGAGCCCTCGGTATCAACTTGCGGATGGTGACCAAGCAATCGCACGTGTCATGCACGTCTCTCCAGAGGTCACAGCCGGGGAGAGAGTGACCGCCGGCCAGACAATCGGCCAGACCATTCGCTCCGGATTCTTTGCACCATGGGTCGATGATCATCTGCATGTTGGGTTTCGAAAGCCAGAGACAAATCTCATGCGGGCAACCGGGTCACTACCGTTAGAGCTTGCAATTGACGTACAGCCACTGGCCTGGAATGGAACCGGGACAGTCGTTGAAACCGGGGCAACATACGCCGTTCTCGATACGCCACACCATCCCGCACCGGGGGATCGGTTTGCCGCGATTGGAACCGACACACAGTGTGTCGCGCTTGATGGCGGGATTCCACATTTCGAACGCGGTGGAGCCTTCGGCGAGCATCCCCCGGCGGTGACGATGCTTGGAGCCGAATTAGAGTTCGATGCGGATGGAACGGTTCCCTGGGAGACCGCCCAGGTGATTGCAAACGGGGCGCCGATTCTCGGGCTATCGCTGTTTGCAGCTCGAACAGATCGGGTTGGCGCCCGGCTTATCTGTCCGGACCGAGAGTTTGCTATCGGCGAGCAGGTGACCCTACAGATTGTGTAGGCTGCCTGGACTGAAGTTGTAGGCGTTCCCCCACAAAGAGGTTTGAACATATCATTGGCTGTTACAGACAGGCCGGACGACGGCAGTGTGCCGGGATCAGACTGTTCTGTGCGGGTCTGGTGGCTCTCAACCGGTATGCGGGTTGTTTAAACGGTCCGACAGAAAAAGCGAACAAAAGCGTCCTGACGGAGATTTGAACTCCGGTCCCGGGCTCCGCAAGCCCGGAGGATGGTCCACTACCCTATCAGGACTCACCTATCGGTAGTAGGCATCCAAGTAAAGGGATTTCGGTCTTGATTGTTGCCACACCAGTCAACAACCTTTGAGGCACCGTCGAATCCAGAGAGTGGTATCCATACTCAAGAAGTGGGCTGGGAGCCGGGCAAGGGCAACGCTTATGCGCGGAGTCACCCAGAGAATCGATGGAATGGGCGTCATCGAAGAGCTTCATGAAGAGCTAGACGTAGATATCTCACTCGCGGATTATCGGGAGGCAGTACACGAGCGCGTCGAGAAGATGGGCGGATTGGCCGATGAGGAGACAGCGGCTATGCTGGTCGCCCACGAACTCGATGACAGTGGGGATGGCATCGATGGCATCGCAGATATTGATGCGGGGATGAACGAGGTGCAGTTTGTTGCCAAGGTCGTCTCGATAGACGATCTTCGGACATTCGATCGCGAGGAAGACGATGACCAGGACGCCGATCAAGAAGCGACCGGGCACGTGCTAAACGCCAATGTGGCCGATGAAACCGGGGAGGTCCGGATTGCCTTTTGGGATGCACATGCCAGGGATGCAGCCGAGTCGCTGACAGTAGGTGATACCCTCCGCATCAAAGGGCGGCCGGCAGACGGCTACTCGGGGATTGAAGTGAATATCACCACCGTTGAACCCGCCCCGGATGTCGATGTGGATGTTCGTATTGACGATCGATATCAGATCGAGGAGCTCACGCTTGGACGGTCAAATGTGAACGTGGCTGGACGGGTTCTGGATACCGATACGGTACGGACATTCGACCGTGATGACGGCTCGACAGGGCAGGTTGCGAATCTAAGCCTCGGAGATCCGACCGGACGCGTGCGTGTAACCCTCTGGGACAGTATAGCAGAGACGGTCGAGACACTCACACCGGGGCAGTCAATCGAGATTATTGATGGATATACGCGTGAACGGGATGGAGATCTTGAGTTACACGTTGGAGACCGTGGAGACATTGAACCGCTTGATGAAGCAATCGACTACGAACCGACAACAACATCGATTGATGCCGTCTCAATGGGCGATCGGGTCGATTTAATGGGAGTTGTTCGGTCCGCAGATCCAAAACGGACCTTTGATCGCGATGATGGAACTCAAGGACAGGTGCGAAATGTGCGGATTCAGGATGACACAGGGTCAATACGGATCGCACTGTGGGGAGATCATGCCGACCGTGATATTGGCCCTGGCGATACAATTGCCGTAACCGATGTCGAGATTGAGGACGGTTGGCAGGATGATCTTGAGGCCTCTGCAAACTGGCGGTCAACGGTTATTCCGTTGGGTGATGATCAGGCTCCAGCAAACGCCACAACAGAAGCCAACACCGCCGAAGAGCAGGCCACCACACCAGGAGAATCCAGCGACTCGGGCGTTGCACTGTCCTCATTTCAGGATTCAACCACGACTCACGCGTCCACAGAAGCGACAACAACAGCTGATGGGGACGAAACTGAGCTTACTGGCGTTGTGGTACAGCCTGGCGACCCAGTTATTATCGACACCGGAACCCGCACCGTAACCGTCGAAACCACTGCCGATGTTGGACTTGGCGATGAAGTCACCGTCAGCGGACAGACAATCGCAGAGGATCATATCAAGGCGACAGATCTGACACCGACAGCCGGGAACAGATGATGCAGGGGCCTGGCTTAGGGCGCCATCGAATGGCATGTGTGTGAAAACACCGACTGTCGGGGGCACCATTCAGCACCACGATACGAATAGGAGAGTTTGGCAACTCAGTAGGGGCATACAGACCGAATATATCGGCAATGAAATCCGGGAGATGCCACTAACGGGGCAATATTTCAGGGCTCTGAGAAAGCGACGGAAAGGATTAAGATGCCGACCGGCCCGAACATTGTGCATGAGTGTCGAGCTACCGTTCGCCCCAGTGGATGGGATCATCAGACGGAACGTTGATGATCTGCGTGTTAGCGCCGAGGCGGCTGAACGGCTTGCCGAGCGGATTCAAGATTACGGGGCTACTCTTGCCAAGGACGCTGCACAACGGGCGACGGCAGACGGACGAAAGACGTTGATGGCAGCGGATTTTGATATTGAGGATGTACCGCATAAAAGTGAGGTGGCGCTTCCGATTGCCCCCGTCGATCGCATCGCTCGACTGCGGATCGATAACTCCTATCGGGTTTCGATGGACGCACGGGTAGCACTAGCGGTGCTACTTGAGGACTATGCCGATGAGATTGCCACGGCAGCGGCGGTGTTAACCCATCATGCCGGGCGACGAACGGTCAAGGCTGAAGATATTGAGACATATCTTGAAGTGACTGATGCACGATCAGGTGAGCTATGAACGATGTTAGGGACGGGATTCGTGACAGCGCACGGAACAAGATAGCCGGAAGCTGTCATGTATGGCTGACAAGTCGGCAAAACAGGCCACACATAGCACAGAAATGCTGTCGGGCAGGAACCCTCAGTAAGCCCACCGTTAGGTGGCGCGGAGTTGACAAAGCCCCCCGACAAGATCGATCACAACGGAGGTGGCACAAGCGACGATGAAATACGGGTTCAGCGAAACATGTCTCAAACATGAAACTGGAGCACGACATCCGGAGAATCCGGATCGACTGCGAGCTATCAAAGAAGGTCTGAAACGCCGGCATGGCGTCTCCTATGTCGAGCCTGACCCTGCTGGACTATCGATGCTTGAATCGGTCCATGACAGCGAATATCTTGCGGATGTCAAGTCATTCTGTGCTGATGGAGGCGGACAGTGGGATCCAGACACGGTGGCCGTTGAACAGACCTGGGACGCGATCCAAGCTAGTGCCGGGATCGCACGCTGGGCAGCACAAAAAGCGCTAGAGGGAGCTCAGGGGCGAAAGACACCATTTGCTTTGGGACGGCCACCAGGCCATCATGCGGTCACCGACGACGCGATGGGATTTTGTTTTGTCAACAACGTTGCCATCGCGGCACAGACAGCACTTGATAATGGGGCTGAACAAGTTGCCGTGGTTGACTTTGATGTGCACCATGGGAACGGCACACAGGAGATCTTCTATGACCGGTCGGATGTACTCTTTATTTCAGTTCATGAAGCCGGTATCTATCCAGGGACAGGTGCGTTTGAGGAAACCGGCGAGGGCGACGGAGCTGGACGGACACTGAACATTCCACTGCCGGAAGGCGCCGGCGATCCAGCATACCAGCAGGCATTACAGAAGCTTGTCATCCCGGCGATTAAGACGGTCAGTCCGGATATACTGCTTGTCAGTGCTGGGTTTGATGCCCATGAATACGACCCGATCTCCCGGATGACGGTCACAACCGAGGGCTATGGCGCCATCGTAGAACAGTTACAGACGGTGGCGGCGGATTTAGACATCGGTATCGGAGTTATTCTTGAAGGTGGATACGATCTTGAGGTGCTGGCCAGTTCCTTTGGCACGGTACATGAGGTATTTGATGGATACATGCCCGCGCCTGAACGAGGAGACCCAGACGCGAAGATTCGTGCTCGGTTAAAAAACGTCGAAAAGACCCACCCACTGTTTGAGTGAGCGACGACGTGAAAACGAGGAGGACGGAGGCTACGGTGGGGATTCCCGTGAGTGTGGTTAGGACAACCGGATCGATCATACGTGCTAGACCGGATAACCGGTCGAAACGCGGCCAGGGTACAGCCTCTCGATGGTATCTCAGACCGAAGGGTCAAAATGACGAGCAAAGGTTGTCGCAAATCGGGGGAGAAGGGATACAAGATCTGTTCCGATAATAAGCTCTCGGTGCTGGTCCAGCGCCTCGGCGATGGCGGCGCCATGACTGACCTCAAGTAAGGCATCACTATCTAACCAGTCTACGGCCGTTTGGTGTTCGCGAGGGCGTTCGACGATATATCGGTCGTCCGCGATAAATGGTCCATAGACGGCCGAGTCATCAGCATATTTCTCAAAGAAGGTCTGTGCATGAGGACTGACATGCACCGGTGGACCTTCATGCCGTTCGACTGCTGGCCGACAATCAACGGCCAGTTCAAGCAGGAGTATGCCCGTTCTGTCGACGGCATCAGCCGTTGCACGAAAGACATCAAACCCCGCTCGCTCAAGTTCGGCAACGACACTGCGGCGGGACGTTCGAAGCTGTGGATACAGATCGTCCTCAATGAGATCGGGAAGTTCAAAGACGATGCCAACAGCGGTCGTTGCCCGTTGGTCAAGATGATCACGCAGTGTTGCAGGCGTCATCGACGGGGCCTGCGACGGCATAAAGATCTCAAGCGCTGGGTCCGCAAGAAATTGACGAGCATGATGCTGAAACCGTGCTAGACTCTCTGCGGACAAAACGGCAGCAACATTTCGGTTTGGATCAGTCGGATCGATCACAACAAGTGGATCATCAAAGCTTGTCGCTGCATGGTCCTCTGGGTCGATGTGTACGGGCGGTGTCCAGTTGGTTGTGGCCTCTAAAAGAGCCTGTGCCCCCCCGTACTCAAGCGTCAACAGTTCTGTCAGGTAGCCACTGAAACCGCGAGTCCGCAGATCACTCCCATATACGCCAATACCGGAGCAAAAGCCCTTGACAAGCCGGACATCGCTGGCAAGATCGGGGGTAAGTCTGGCAGAGAGATACTGATCATGAAAGGGCGTACGATCGACTGCTGAGCGAATTTCGGCGGCCGAAGGAACATCATAGCAAGGAACAATATCGACATCAAATCCGTCGAATTCACCGGTCACATAAGGGTGTTCAGCATATTCCTCACGGGGATCAGGAAGAACATCGCGACCAATAGCCAAGCCGATATCGTGAAGTTGTGAGCGATCCGTGGTTGTTGGAAACCGGATAAAAATATCGATATCACGGTCACCTGAGACCCAAGTGTCACGGGCTGTTGAGCCAACATGGATCACCTCGGCGTCGACGGACCGGTCGGTGATGGCGGCAGTCGCACGCTCACGAAGTGTCTCAATGGCATCGTTAAGCGCCGTTCGCTCTTCAGGAGCCGGGTCGACCACCTCCTGAGCCTGCGCAAGTACAGTCGCCACCTCGTCAGTCATCAACTAGGTCTACCCTACCATCGGTGGAAAGGATGTCGGTGCGGCGTCGTTCGAAAACGAAACCCTAATCAAAACACTCCGAGCAAGTATGCAGTGAGTGCCGCCATAGCTCAGCTGGTAGAGCACCACGCTGTTAACGTGGTTGTCCCAGGTTCGAGTCCTGGTGGCGGCGCCTACTTTGTTTCTGCTTCGACCGGCGTTGCACTGGAGGTGGCTGAATCGGCAATGGTCCCGCCTAAGAGATCTGTCAGGAGCTTTGACTGGGCAGCCGCAAGATGCTCAGCCAGCGTGGATGGACAGATCCCAAGTTCATCGGCTACCTCAGTTGCATTTGCCTGTCGTGGATAGTCGAAATAGCCCATTGCATGCGCCGTCCGAAGGACCTCAAGCTGTCGGGCCGTGAGTCGGGAGCGATCAATCGGGACAAGATCACTATCCTTGGATCGGGCTGTATCACCACGGGCGATTGTGCGAATTGACACGGATTTAAACTGATCACGCAGATCAGTAAGCAACGCACTGAGATCGGTGCCATCAGCAAGATGAAGCGTCACAAACATCGCACCGTCATCAACACGCACATCCGCAATTGGATACCCTGTTTGCTCAATTTGTCGGCATGGACAGTCATCATCGTCGGAACGAACAAACTCATAGATCCCTTCGGCATCATACTCAAAGACAGGATCTATTGCATCCGGTAGTGATGAGACTGTATCGGAGGTTGCAAACTGTTCGACAACTTCATTTTCCCCACCACTCCACGTGAGTTGATCAGCGGAGATAGCCGTCTGGTCGGTAAGCTCCGCGACCGGACACGGGTTTGCCGCCTCAATCTCAAGTTCAACACGAACGCCTCCCATAGCGGCGTCCTAACGCCCCCCAATATGAAGGGCTCCCGATTCCAGCAAACTGTGAATACAATCCGCGCAGTGGTTCGTGTTCGGACAGAGAGGGGCTAACCCAACATATTAGGTACTTCATTGGGAATATCCGGATAGTAGTATTATGTTCAGCCATCTGCAACGTCGTGGGGGCATGGCCATCCCACAGTCCTGGCGGTTGTTACTGCCGGCATGGATCTCGGTGGCTGCTGTGACCGTCCTCGTTGGTGCGGTACGGGCGGTCGGATACGAGATCCCAATGACAGCCCAGTTACTCGGGTATCTGATTGGGCTTGTTGCGATTAACCTCCCCCATGGCGGCTTTGAAAACCTACAGAATCTCCGGACGCGCACCGCACGATATCAACTGCTCTATGCCACCGTTTTCGTGGTCATGGTAGCCGCTTTCGTCGGCTTACTGATCATGCAGCCAATCCTTGGCGTTGGCCTGATGATTGCTGTGGCATGTGTGAAAGGCGGATTTGGCGGATTAGCCGTTCTTGATGCGGTGACCGGCACCGATCATATTCAGAGTCGCCTACAACGGTGGTTAGCCGCCGGAGTCCGCGGTGGCGTCGTGATGCTGGTACCATATCTGGCGTTTCCGGAGACCTTCCGAGAGTACACCGGCTATATGGTGGCCGTCTTTGGAGGCAATCTTGATGCGGCGACATACGCCTTCAACGATCTGAGTTACCAGATCCTGCCGGTCGCCATTGCCCTCGGTGTGCTTGGCCATATTGGCCTTGGATATCTTCGGGACCCCGGCACTGGTACCTGGATTGCCGATGCAATTGAGACGCTTCTGTTGGTCGTTTTCTTCGCAGTTGTCCCAGTCGTGTTGGCGGTGGGACTGTATTTCCCACTGTGGTACTCAGCCCGCCAGGTTGCTCGCTCCGCTGCTGTTGATGATAGTCGTCCGGTCGAAGATGGCGCCTGGATGGCAGCCGATGAGCAACGTGGCCACGTCTCCTCTGTCCTAAACTGGAGTATGTTTATTGTCGGCGGCGTGTTCACCGGACTACTGATTGCCGGATTGTATATTGTCGCCCCACAGGAAGTGCTGAGTGTCACCGGCCATCTTGGTGGCTGGGAAGCGATTCTCGCCGGCGGCGTTGTCTTCTATACGATCTTTGTGAGTGTTATTGCCCTGCCTCATGTTGTCTTCGGGGGGATGATTGACAAACAGGGCATCTGGTTTGTCCCCTAACTGCACCGAGGACAGCACTCTGTCTTGTCGCATTTCGATATGGTCATACCCACCTGACAGTCACGAGTGATTGTGGGAAGATGGTCATACGGACGGACGGTATTGATTGCGAGTACGGCAGCGTTTTTTGCGACTATGGCCGCCCGGCTGGCAATCAGTCCGGTTGTTCCAGCAATCGGGGATGCCTTCGCGGTCTCAAACGCCGCGATTGGACTTGCCCTCTCGGGAATGTGGCTCACCTATGCACTGTCGCAGTTTCCAAGTGGCCTGTTAGGTGATCGAATTGGTGAACGGCGTGTAATTCTCATTGCCGTTGCCGGCACGGCAGTCGCCAGTGCAATTATTGCGATGGCCCCACAGTATGGACTGTTTCTAACGGCGGTCATCGTGCTTGGCGGAGTGGCTGGGCTACATTACAGTGTCGCGACAACACTACTCACACGAGTATTAGACAACACCGGGTCAGCTATCGGAATTCACAGTGCCGGGGCTCCGATTGCCGGACTACTTGTGCCGACCATCGCCGGCATTGTTGGCGTGGAGTATGGGTGGCGGTGGGCAGTGGCAATCGGGACCATCATCGCAGCTCCTGTTGCCGTCGTATTTGCTATGACCGTTCGACCAACACCACCAAAACGCCCGGATGAGCCGATACGTAATCGTCTCGTAGTTGGCCCGCTTGTGGAACTGCTCTCTCGGCCGGCGATTGCGCTTACGACGCTGCTTGCTGTGTGTGGGGCCTTTGTCTGGCAAGCAACGGCCTCATTTCTGCCGACATTTCTGATTGAATATCACGAGTATAGCGAAACACTTGCCAGTGGCATATTTTCGGCATACTTTGTGGTGCAGGGACTTGGCCAGCCAGCCATTGGAACACTATCTGATCGCATTGGCCGATATGCGGCTGCTGCCATTGCCGTTGGAGCAGGAGTGGGCGGTTATGGCCTTTTTATACTCGGGCAGGGGTTACCGGTGATACTCGGGGGAACAGTACTGGCTGGGGTCGCGATGAGTTGGGGCGCCGCATTGCTCCCAAATATTGTTGACCATCTCAGCGAGCAGGAACGCGGGATCGGATTTGGACTGATTCGAACGACCTACATGGTGGTCGGGGCCTCAGGAAGTGTTGTCACCGGATGGGTCGCGGATACATATGGGTGGGCCGCCGCCTTCGGGGTCCTTGTTGTTCTGCTAACTGTGGTGTTGACTGCGCTACTGGGAGCGATCGGGCATCAACGGGGTTAGGCGCTTGACCTCCTCTCCGCCCTGAAGGGCAAAGATTCCTCCGTGGGTAATCCCGGTTGGATCACCCCGGCTGTGAACTT
>JBEQBL010000018.1:0-16307 GCA_041639835.1 Salinarchaeum sp. | reverse complement strand
CCAAGCTCAGATATAACCCTCCGAAAGCAGCAACTCGCCGTTAAGCAGGCTTGCCCCGGCTGCTCCTCGAATCGTATTGTGTGCCAGACAGTCAAACTGAATCCCCCACGGCGTCTCCTGCACCGGGCCGACAGCAACAGCTTGTCCACCCTCGATGTTGCGATCTAGCCGTGGCTGTGGTCGTGTTGGATCGTCAAAGACAGTGATTAACGCCTCCGGCGCACTCGGGAGATCAACTGTCGGTGCCTGTTCAAAAGCTGTCACGGCTCGCTCCGGGGTCAGTTCCTGCTCGCTTTCGACCCAGACATTCTCTAAGTGCCCATCAAGCGTTCCAACGCGATTGCAGGAGGCAGCAATAGTGACATCATCCCACTGCACGGTTGCTCCATCGAACTCGCCAAGGAGCTTTCGTGTCTCCGTTTCCATCTTTGTCTCCTCGCCACCAATGTGTGGAAGCACATTATCAATGATCTCCATGGAGGTAACTCCGGCATAGCCAGCCCCCGAGACCGCCTGCAGGGTGGCGACTTGAACTGCTGTTAGTCCATAGTCCCGTAATGCCGCCAGTGCCGGCACCATTGTAATTGTTGAGCAGTTCGGATTTTTCACCAATGCTCCATCCCAGCCTCGCTTGTCACGCTGGACCTCAAGCAGTCCCAAATGATCGGCGTTGACCTCGGGAATTACCAGTGGAATATCCTCAACGAGTCGTGCATTCGAGGCATTCGATGAGACGACATACCCCGCTTCGACAAACTCCGGTTCAACAGCCTCACCGACATCCGACGGCAGTGCCGAAAACAGCAGTGCCACATCAGAGGCAATTGCCTCCGGCCGTGTCTCGCTGACGGTCATCTGTCCGATTCCGTCCGGAATTGGCCCGCTGACCCGCCATTTGGCCGCCTCTTGATAGAGTTTTCCGGCACTGTCAGCACTCGCTGTTAGTGCGGCAATCTCAAACTCATCGTGATCCGCAAGCAGTTGAATGAGCCGTTGTCCGACCGCTCCGGTTGCCCCGAGGATACCAACACGTACGCTCATATCCGCGGCATGGGATACGACGATGCAAAACGATTCCGCTCGCCGGTCACAACCACGGGGCCCGCTCAGCTGATCCGGGCTGTTCGGGGTCGGGAAACTCCTGCTCATGCTCGTCCTCAGCTGACTCGTCCTGTGCCTGAGATGGATCAATTGCGAACAGGATCGTCAGCGCAAGGGCCCCAAGTGGTGCATACTCTCCAAAGGGCAGTCCGATAATTGACAGCGGGAGCAGTCCTAGAGCGACCGCACTCCCAAAGCGGAACCGATCAAGATCGACATACCGGCGAAGCTGTGGCCCGGCAAGGGCAATCGACAGGCCAAAGCCCACCCCAACAGCGGCGGCCGCGGCCCCACGGAGGATCAACTCAGGGTTTGAGATGAGAGTAAACTCAGCACCGGCAGGGTCAAGACTGGCAACCAATCCAAGTCCGACGATCACCGCTGGCCGGGGAAGGTACTGTCCAATCCGCGCGCTTGCCGTACTGGCAGCAATCGCCAGAATCACCAACGCGGCAAACCGTTCGAAGATGACCAGATCAAGGACATCCGCAAGCGTTGGCGCAATCGCTGCTTCAATGGCTGCAACGGCAATAAGTGGGAGTCCAACGAGTAAGACAGCCCGTGCACACTCTCGGGCCGTCCCCTCAAAGTCCGCGAGGATTACTGCTACCGTGGCGCTTCCGCCGAAGATCAGTAACCCAACCATCACAATGCCAGCAACTGAGTCGAGGGTGCCGGACAGGATCAACGCCGGAAAGACCCCATCAATCAACGGCAGGAACATGACAGTGGCAAGCAGTGAGGACTGGCCACCGACAGCACGCTCTATCCGAAGCGCAACCGGATGTTGTGAGACGCTCATACCCTAAACGGGGCGGCCATCACCCGTGGCCAATGGGCGATATAACCCGCCAACAGGCGGGCGAGCAATCCGGGACGGGCCGTGTCCATCTTGGAGGAGATGCATTGGGTGCATTCGTCCAAGTTGATTATTTGTCCCGAATCCAAATGTCGCCAGTTTGCATGAAAATGTAAAGGAGCTAACGCCACCGGTAAGAGCGGTCTGCGAGCGGGCGTCCGTGGTTGATGCAGCACTGGCGACGTGCATATTCATACTATAGGTTGCCGGTAGTATAAGGATTGTGTGGAGGGGTCCATCATACGACAGGGAGTAACACACCGGCAGTCCTGCCTGGTTTTTGTTTGCTGTGTGGATAGTTGAAACCGCGTCCTTTTTGCGCAACCGACCAGAACCGATCATTATGAGCTTTGAGAAAGGCGATCATGTCATTTTGCACGATGAGCACAGTGACTTTGATGGCGAGGAGGGTGAGATTACCCAGGTCATGGAGACGATGTTTGGCGATGCAAACTATACGATCAGCTTTGATGACGGACAGGAAACCGGCATTCCCGAGTCTGCTGTCGAGCCGGCGGAATAGCGATCGACGCCCGACCACTCCGGCGCCAGCTTAAACGATAGCATCAAGCCAGTTCATCCAGAATACATCATATGGGTTCGGTCCCGCTTCACTATCTTGACCTCCGGACGTTTTGCTATGCAACAGAGGACCAGACGCGCGTTGAAGAGGCACTGCGGACGCTATTACCGGAGGAACATCCAATTGAGCGTCAGGAAAGCGAGGGCCACTATGGCGATCAAATTCTGATCCTCTCAACTCGCGTCGACACGGCTGACGGCATGCGAACCGTGCTTCGACAACTCGCTGCTGGTGATGTCCTGCGTGCTATTGCGCCTGAGTTATCCGACCGTGTGACCGATAACTGTGAACTGTTTGTTCAACTCGATAAGCAGGCTGCAGCTCAAGGGACCATTGCGCTTGGTGATGGCATCACGCTTCGTGGAAAGATCGAAGCATATCCTGCCGATCCAGATGCTGCCGTCGACAATGCTGCTGAGTTGATAAGCACATTCACCGACTGACGGCTCCCACGACTAAAGTTGTGAGTTATTGTTTCGCTGCCACTATAACTTGGCGGCGAGGTTGGGAGCGCAACACCGAAGAGGATCGCCAACAGCCGTCTGAATATGTATGAAGCGGCCCGTCCCGACAAGGCAACTACTGCTCGGCTTGCGTATACTGCTGCTGAGTACGGGTATGAGGGGTTGATTATTCGGGCCACTCCGGACACCGTTGAGGATGTTCGGGAGGTCGCTGCCGATATTCCGCTTGATATTGGTATTGGGATTGAACTTGATCCCGTTGACCGTCAGGAAGCAAGCGGAGCCGTCAACCATTACCGGTCAGCATGTGATCTTTTATTCGTCCGTGGTGGGTCACCGACGCTTAATCGATTTGCCGTTGAAAATGCCCGTGTCGATGTGTTGACGGCGCCGATGGCACGAAACGGTGATATTAATCACGTCATTGCAAAGGCCGCTGCCGACCATCACGTTGCGATTGAGCTTCGACTTGCTCCGGTCCTCCGTGGGCGCGGTGGGACTCGCGCTCGAGCGATCCGTGACCGCCGGAAACTCATGGATATTCTTGATGCGACTGATGCCCCTTATGTCGTTAGTGCCGATGCCCACAGTCACCTACAGCTTCGTGCGCCGCGGGCATTGCAGGCGCTCGGTGAGGTCATCGGACTCTCAGAGACACGCATCGCGGCTGGCTTGGATCGGTGGGGCAGTTTACTTAAACGGGCACGTAATCGACAGTCGGAAACCTACATTGAACCGGGGGTCCGACGTGGTCATCCGGATCACGATAATTCAGTTAGCAATTCGTTATGAAACATCTTCCAAAGCACATGCGTCCACGGTGGCGGTATCTTGCTGTAACCCTTGAGGCCCATCCGACAGCAACAGTTGACCGTGATCAGTTTCAAACCACGGTCTGGCAGGCTGCCCGACAGCTCATTGGCGATGCCGGTAGCGCAGCAGTTGATCTGACAGTCATGCGGTTTTCGTACCACAACGGTGATGGTGAGGCCGTGGTGCGGACCTACCGGGATGCGACTACACAGGCCCGTGCGGTTCTTGCCTGTATATCAACGATCGAATCATACCCGATTGGCGTCCGCGTCCGTGGAATTAGTGGGACAATACATTCGTGTGAAGAAAAGTATTTAGGACGCGCGACGGAACATTCGCAGGAGAGAACGGTCGTGTTCGAGGACAAGGAGCGGACTGCGATCATCAGATCGCCCCGTGCGGATATTCGGGATGGCTCCACGTTCATCGGCGCGACAGACCTCGATTTCGAACACGAGTGATACACTACTATGCAGGGACAAGCCCAACAGCAGGCCTACGATCGTGGTATTACGATCTTCTCACCGGACGGACGACTCTATCAGGTCGAATACGCCCGTGAGGCCGTCAAGCGTGGCACCGCGAGCATCGGGGTGCGAACCGCCGACGGTATCGTACTGGCAGTTGATAAACGGATTCGTTCCCCGTTGATGGAACGTGCAAGTGTCGAGAAGATTCACAAGGCTGACGATCATATCGGCATCGCATCAGCCGGTCATGTGGCTGATGCACGACAGCTGATTGACTTTGCGCGACAGCAGGCGCAAGTCAATCGACTTCGCTACGGTGAACCGATTGGCGTTGAAACGCTTACCAAAAACGTCACCGATCACATTCAGCAGTACACACAGGTCGGCGGGGCTCGCCCCTTCGGCGTTGCACTGATTATCGGCGGAATTGAGAATGGCACGCCACGACTCTACGAAACGGACCCATCAGGGACGCCGTATGAGTGGCAAGCATTAGCCGTCGGGGCGGATCGTGGCGATATTCAGGACTATCTTGAGGAGCATTACCGTGAGCAGGCCGCACTTGACGGTGGCATTACGCTGGCGTTAAACGCATTGGCCTCAGTCACTGAGGATGGCCTCCGGCCGGAAGGAATCGGGATGGCGACAATCGATGTCGAATCCGAGGAGTTCATTGAGCTCACCGACGAGGAAATCGAGGAATACCTCGCTGCCGAGGATATCCTCGCCCCTGATGAGGAATAACGGGACCACGTAGGGCCACTGACGGCCACCTAGACCGGGCTGTTCGTCTGTGTCCTTTCTGTCGTCTCGCTGGTATGGACGCTTCTCCGTACCCGAATCCCTTTTGTGACCGACGTGTTACCGGCAGACATGATCTCCTTAGATGACGCTGTCACGGCCCGACTTGAGTCACATGGGGAGCGATTTGAGGTCCTCGTTGATCCCGATGCTGCACTGGCAATCAAACGTGGGGAGTTTGAGGACGATCTCGAATCAGTGATTGCTGCCGAGGATGTCTTTACCGATGCCTCACGCGGCGATCGCCCGGCTGAAGCTGATCTTCGTGAGGTGTTTGATACAACAGAGCCACTTGAGATTATTCCCGAGGTCATCACGCGTGGGGAAATTCAGATTACGGCTGAGCAGCGCCGTGAGATGCGCGATCAAAAGTACCGGCAACTGATCAACCGTATTGCCAGAAACGCGGTAAATCCACAGATGGATGACGCGCCACACCCACCGGAGCGCATCGAGAGTGCGCTTGAGGAAACAGACTTTCGCGTTGATCCAATGGAACCGGTTGAAACACAAGTCGAGGAGGCGCTTGATGCCCTCCGACCGGTTATTCCCATCCGATTTGACGAGATTACCGTGGCCGTTCAGATACCCGCGGAGTATGCCGGCAGTGCGCAGGCAAAGATTCGCGAGTTTGGCACGCTTGAGAAGGAGGAATGGCAGCCGGATGGCTCCTGGATTGGGGTTGTTACCTTTCCCGCGGGAATGCAGGATGAATTCTATGATCTGGTAAATGAGGAAACAAGTGGTGTCGCCGAGACTCAGATTGTCAAAGACGCTGATGAGATCCGGACGCGATGACAGCAGCCGTCAGATCTGCACAGCCCCCGTTAGGTTTAATTACCCCCCCGGCAAATCCACCAACGCCAGATGCCGAAAGTGGAGATCACGGTCCCCGAGCACCTGGAGATGCAGATTGCCCAGTTGGTCGACCGCGGTGAATTCCTGAACCGTGAGGAGGCCATCGAGGAGTTGCTGTCGACGGGACTGAAAGCATACAAGACCAGTGGACCAACCGATGAAGACGACGAGCCGGGGTATGAGGACGATGGAATGATGGGCCACGATGACGAGTACGTCTTCTAACCGCTTTTTGCCGCGTATAAACCGTTAGTCTTAGACTGATCCGAGGCTGCACCTCGTATCCCGGAGTGTCGTTTTACACCAATACCGAGCTTAGAGCAAAACAAGCGGAAGAACAAGTGTAACAAGAAGCCCACCAACGAGCACTGCGGCCCCGAGGAGGACTGCCCATCGTGGATAGTCACTTTGTGGCGCCGTCGATCGGCCATGCGAGGGGTCCGCTGCTGTATCCATAGCCGTTGTTCATCTGGAGATCCGTATAAAACCACCGTCCCGAAGCCGATGGAGGACCGCTTTTAACAGGTGGCGCCCGTAGGACCATGCAATGGCACTTACAAAACGCGTCATTCCCTGTATTGACGTTGATCTTGACGATGCGGGTAACGCGGCTGTTTATACCGGGGTAAACTTTGAAGATTTAGAGTACACCGGCGATCCTGTTGAGATGGCCAAGCAGTATAACGCCGCCGGGGCTGACGAACTCGTGTTTCTTGATATCACCGCCTCAGCTGAGGGGCGTGAAACAATGCTTGATACCGTCGAGCGCGTTGCTGATACCTGTTTTATTCCACTGCTTGTCGGCGGTGGCATCCGGACTCGAGCTGATATCAAGGAAACACTCCGGGCAGGTGCGGATAAGGTCTCAATCAATACCGGGGCTATCAAGAGCCCGGAACTTATCGAAACGGGTGCTGACGCGTTTGGCTCACAGTGTATCGTGATCTCAATCGATGCTAAACGTCGATTTGACGAACGCGGCGAACATTATGTGTCCGTTGATGGGGAGTCATGCTGGTTTGAATGCACGATCAAAGGCGGCCGTGAGGGAACCGGTCGTGATGTTATCGAATGGGCGACCGAAGCTGAGACGCGCGGGGCTGGTGAGTTGTTTATTAATTCAATTGACCGGGATGGGACTAAAGATGGCTATGACCTTCCACTCACACGGGCGGTCTGTGACACCGTCGATACGCCGGTTATTGCCTCCTCCGGCTGTGGACATCCCAAACACATGTATGACGCATTTATTGAGGCTGGTGCGGATGCTGCTCTCGCGGCCTCAATTTTCCACTTTGGTGAGTACAGTATCGAGGAGACAAAGGGGTATCTAGCTGATCGTGATATTCCTGTCCGACAGTAACTCGGTGCCCACGCACAACGTGTGGTGGCTGTTCAGGCTGTATTGAATGCTTCGCGGAAATTAGCAGTCTTGCTTTTCACACGCTGTGCCCCGGCTTCAAGCGCGTCTAATGGATCGACACTGCCATCGGTCTTGACTGTCAACACGGGATCAGTCTGACCGCCGGACTGTTCGGGGTTCATATCATACGTCGCTGCAGCAACCCCGTCTGTCTCGAGGAGGGCACCTTTGAGTACGTTCATAAATGTGTGATCCTCACCGCCAATCTCAATGGCAAGTTCCTCCTCGTTATGATCAATGACCCGTAGGTCCATAGAAATTTCTAACAGCAGAACGTGTTTGAGGGTTTCGAAGCTCTGAGCGTGATGCCCGAACTCCTAAACCGACCGCTTGCAAGCCGTTAATATGGACCGGGCGCTTGCCCTTGCAGTACTTGTTACCGTCGGACTTGCTGTCCTTCTTATACACGTACTTGGAACAGGGCGCTGGATAGATCAACTTCGCTCGCGACTTATTTTTGGCGTCCCGTGGGGCTCATTACTTGTTATTAGCGGCGTTCTCGGCGTATATCTAGTTTTACAAGGGGGAATCAACGCCTGGACATCTCCAACGGTCCTTCCCTTCCGAGCGTGGTCATACCTGTATCCAACCGGGATACTGACTGCCGGATTCGCCCACGCGTCCCCGTCACATCTCCTTGGGAATCTTACCGCGGCTGCTGTTCTTGCTCCGCTTGCGGAGTATGCGTGGGGCCATTATCCCCACTCCGATGCCGGCCGGTCCGTTGACCGGACTGCACCCCTGACACAGATACCGATCGTCAGAGCGATCGTCATATTTCCACTGGCCACGGGTGTCATCGGGGTCTTTACGGCCGCATTTACCGTCGGTCCCGTCATTGGCTTTTCAGGAGTTGTCTTTGCCTTTGCAGGGGTTGCGGTTGTCACCTACCCAACGGCAACGATTGTTGGGCTGGTTTCAATCAGTGCGATTCGAACGCTGTATCAAGCGGTAACAGATCCCATTACTATCGCCACGATTAGCCCGGCGCCCCCATCACCCCCCTCTTGGGTCGGGATTGCTGTTCAGGGACATGGTATTGGCTTTATTCTCGGTGTTCTTATCGGACTGACCATGCTTTTTCACCGCGGACAGCGCCCTGCCATCGAACGTGTCTTTCTGGCTGTTGGACTGTATACCCTAACCCGTGGACTCTGGGCTCTCTATCGGGTCGCGGATAATGATACATACATCCTGTACCGAGCCGGCGGGGTTGTGATTGTCATCGCTTTGGCGATGCTTATTGCCATTACCGTCCAGGCGTCGTCACGGCCGGTCCCGTGGATTGGACATATTGAAATAGTCCCATCACGTCGACAAGTTGGTGTCCTCATACTGCTTCTTGTCCTTGCTACGGCTATTGGTCCTGCTATCCCGTTTAATCTGACCGCAACACCGGCGGCTCCCTCAGATGCACAGTCGCTGACGGTTGCGGATTATACCGTGAGCTATGAGGAGGGTATTCGCAACCAGATTGTGCCTGTCGTCGAGCTTCCAGGACTTCGCGAACTGACATCCATTGAAACAAGTGGGGTGATTGTAACAAGTCAGCAACGCCATCTTTGGACCCGTCATATATCCCCGGCCAGGCTTGCCACAATAGGGGAACGCGAGATTGTCCTTGGCGGTCTTGGATGGTCCCAACGTGTTACTGTCACCCGGACCGGATGGCAGGTCACCGGCAACGATACGGTCTATGCAGTCGACCTGACGCATGACAACGAGACTGTCCGAGCGTTTACCGCCAATCAATCAACGGCCACTCCGCGCATCGACAATCGTACAGTGACACTTTCGACTGATGCCCGCGATCAGTTTGTGATCACCGTGAATGCCCCCACACAAACTTCCACAGCCCCGCTGCCGGCCACAAACCAGACGACCGTTGTCGGGTCACTTACCGTACGTGTCGAACGCGTTGCGGGCACTGACACCGTGGTCGTCTCTCACAACGGCACAACGGTCCAAGTGGCTCGCAAAGAAACATATCAGTAGTCTGCACGACAAGGCGATGAGAGCCATGCACTATATGACTTACCACTCAATGCGGAAGACCTCCGCATCGATGATCTCTTGCTCGGAGTCGTGAAACGCGAACTGATTGTCAATCTCCAACTCAGCCGCAAAGGCATGTGTTACGGTCCCACCGTTATCGGCGGCATACGCCTCAACGAATGCCTGACTATCAGCGTTATGCACCGAGTATGAAACATTAGCTACTGTCTGTGCTGCCGCCAGAAAGTCACGGTCAGCGCCCCGGTTGCTCTGTTGGGCGCCAAACGGCGGATTCATCAGCACTGTTGTCTGGTCCCGAGGCGGAGCAATTGAGGGCTGGGTCGCATCACCGCGAAGCCACTCAATGCCGGATCGACTTGCCACACGGCGTTCGTTGTCTAAGGCTGTCTGTAAGGCGTCTCCATCCAGTTCAACACCAAATACGAGTTCCGGACCCCGCAGTGCGGCTGCCAAGGCAAGCATCCCGGTTCCGGTTCCTAAGTCAACGACAATGCGATCTTCAATATCGCCCATGAGGTCGGCCCGGTGCACAATGTGGGCTGCTAACTCCGGGGGCGTTGTATACTGCTCAAGCGCGACGCTTGGATTCTCAAACCCGGCGACAACCCCAAGCTGTTGTGCAAGGGTCCGACGTGTATCCATTGTATAGCTATACTTGCGGCGTATACAAAAATCTTGATTGATTTTCGTTGGTAATACTCTATAGACAAGTAGGCAGGAAACTCACGGCGGTAGTCTCCAAGATCTCACCATGTACCGTGGAAGGTATCGAAGGACAACGAGTCCATTGGTTTTTCGCCAATCGCGATTTTATACTCGCCGGGGGTCAACAACGGAGCAGGGAACTGTCCTCCGTCATCGGTTGTTACCCGCGGACAGCCTGTATTTACGTATGCATCAAAGCCAAAACTTCGGAGTCGATCAGGCGTCACCTCATCGGTGGTGATCATGTAGGCTGTCTCGTTGTTGTTGACCAGTTCCTGGGCCAGTTCCCAGCGCCCCTGTCCAATTTTGGTACAGTAGATCACGCCCCAGGTATCGGCGTCCATTGCTCGGTGAATCGCACCGTAGCGCTGTTTGATGAAATCGTCCGCATCGGCTTCGGTAACGAGATTGTTGACCGGATCTGCAATGACTACATATTTATCCGGATGTTCCATTGCAAGCCCGACCGGGTGGAATCGCCCGCCGCCGACATAGAGTAACTGTTCGACTGGCAAATCAGCGCTGGCGTAGTTACACCCCAACACTTGTCCTTCCTGCGAAAGTCGTTCAGCCCCTCGACGAGTATGAACAGTATAACCATGCATCTCAAGCCGCTCGCGCATCTCATTAAGCCGATGGGCGTGTTGTGCTGTCGTTACCAGTCCAATATCGGTGTCGGCATCCGCAGCATCCGGATCCGGGAACTCATCGATGGCTTCGTCAATAATCGGAGTCGGGTCAACGTTTGAATACAGCGGCACGTAGATGATACCATCGGACTCTTCCATTGGGGTATGCCCGAAGTGCGCAAATAGATCCGTCCGTCGCGCCAGTTGCATGTCGACATCGCAGGCTCCATAGCAGGGTTTGCCCGAGATAAGCGTTGTAATATCCCGATCGACATGCGCCTCAATATCGTCAGCAACGCCTGCTGACTGTCGCTTGAGCCCTTGTGGGAACTGTAAGCCGATTGTCTCGGCCTCTTGTTCTTCGATGGCCGTCGCGATACGGTCAAGTTCATAATTCCACTCGCGGTCATGTTCGAGGGTCATGCCCCCGAACCGGCGACGCTTCCCGTCAGCAGTCATCAGCACTCATTATGGCTCAGCCGGTATAACAGCGGCGTTATGTCGTGTCCAGCGACACCCGTATCGCCTGGGTTGTGCCTCTGTTGGTGGCCACTACAGTGTCTTCTTCCATGTGGCATCTCTCGGAATGGTTTTAGTGATGCTGTGTGTTAAACCGGGCATGTTCCGGTCTGGGAGCTTTGTCGCCGACCACGTCGAACCAACCGTGGATGCCCAGGTACAGCCAAACGGTGTTGATCTTACCGTCAATGCAATCTACGAGCAGGTCTCGCCAGGTCGCATTGACCGCACCGAAAAAACACTTGGCGAGCGCACTGCCGTTGAACCGCATGATGGATACTATCAGCTCTCGCCAGGATCGTACATCGCACAGTATGGCGAAACCGTCCACATTCCCCCTGAGCATATTGGCTTTATTCTCCCCCGATCATCGTTGATGCGTAACTCCTGTATGCTTCATACAGCCGTCTGGGATGCCGGATACGAGGGTAAGGGTGAGGGACTGTTGACGGTTGGTCATGACATCGAAATTCAAGATGCGGCTCGCATTGGACAATTTGTCCTTGCCGCCGCGGATCACGCTGGACTCTATGGCGGGGATTACCAGGGCGAACGACTGTGACCCCCCTGTCCGCAGCAGGTGAGCGGTCGTGAAACAGCATGGAATAAAGCGTCGACTCCGACAGACATTAATTCCAGTTTCTCAAATATCGCATTGCATGGGCCTGTATCTCAGTCTGGTTAGAGAGAGCGGCTCATAACCGCTTCGTCCTCGGTTCAAATCCGGGCAGGCCCATTTTGGATACACTTGCCCCTCTCGTATAGAGTTGGCATTATCCCTATCCAACATGACGCACAGACGCCTGTGTGTCAATAGTGTCTCCCAGACGTCACAACGCCGGTGGCGACCTGTCGCAGTTTGGTTGCACTCCTATGCTGGTGCTGCCACAACCTCAGACACTTCCACATACTTGGCAAGGGCCTCAAGCGATATGTCATCCGGAACCGTACCATGTGGCCCATGCCCATCTCCCGTTGTGGACCGAATATGCGTCCGCAACTGGTTTACCCCGACATTTTCAGGTTTCGTGGTCTCGGTCAGGGCGGTCATCGATTCCCCGCAGATCGGACAGCAAGACTTGATTCCAACTGGCCCAGCAGTCATCCAGATAAGCATATTTCTGATAATACACAATAAATGATTCTGTCTTCGCCGCTGGATGAGTCCCGTCCGCATGACACATCCACTGACGACTGTCCCATATCACGTCTGCTCCACTATCGTGTCACAGTCACTGGGATATTCGATCGTTCGATAATTGTCTTCGCAACACTTCCAACCGGATAGTTTGGACGCTCATGGGCGCCACGATGGCCAACAACGATTGTATGAAAGCCGTTTGTCTTCGCATAATTGATAATCTCATTGACTGGATCGCCATACAGTAGTGTTGTATCAATTGTATGGCCTTGGTCAGCAGCCACCGTGACTGCCTCATCAAGTGTCTGTTGCCCGGCTGCCTCCGCCTCGTCAATCGTATCAAGCACCTGCCGGCGATACCGCTCGGACACGTTGGCAAGGCCATCGTCACACGCTGCATGATAAACATCCGGCTGGACCACATAGGCGGCGGTTACTGAGCCTCCATCAAGATCACTCAGTTCACATGCATATGTGAGGGCCCGCTTGGCCGGATCCGATCCATCGTAGGCTGCCAGCAAATCAAGACCCATTCTCAAGCACCTCCCCGAGAAGCACTCGGGTAGCTATATCCCCAAAGGCATCCGGCTTAATTCTTACGCGTGGGTCCGATCGTGTCTCCTGAGTTAGGCTAGTATACGTGCTTGACCGGTCGTGATGGCCCTGGTTTCTCGTGAAACCCGAACACTCAGGATCACCGAGTGCCCATCATCATTCATGTCACCGGCATTAATATCGGGGGCCAGTTCCGGGATTGGAGCGGCAACTGCCCATGCACTCGGCCGTGAGGGGATTGACCTTGGGCTCCTTGCACGGCGTGCTGACCGGCTTGAGTCACTTGCGCAAACACTGCGAGCACAGTACGATATTACTGTCTGCGTCCTGCCCGCTGATGTCCGCAAGCGGGCCGATATTGAGGCAGCTGTTGAGACTGCCACAGAAACACTTGGGACGGTGGACACGGTGGTTGTCAACGCGGGGGTCGCTCGTGGCAGCACCGTTGCAGAGCTATCGGATACGGAGTATCGGACCATGCAGGAGACAAACGTTGATGGGGCTTTCTTCCTCATCCGCGAGACAATTCCACAGTTAATTGAGACTGACGGTCAGGCCGTCTTCATCGGAAGCTTTGCTGGGAAGCATCCACGGTCGTTTAATCCTGTGTATGCAGCCACAAAATGGTGGTTACGGGGCTTTGCACATAGTGTGGCGGCCCAGCTCGGCGATCAAGGGGTTGGTGTTACGGTGATTAACCCCTCGGAGGTGCGGACCGAATTTAATAGCGAAAATGGCGAGGCCTTTGAGGACCGCTTTACCCCCGGTGAAGTCACTGAACCGGAGGAAGTAGCAGACGCCGTTGCCTTTGCAGTCAACCAGGATGGCTCGTCCGTCCAGGAACTTGACCTCTACCGTCGAGACAAGTACGCTGATGCCGGATTCTAAGCGGCATTGATGTGCACAGGCAGCGATGTCGTGTTTGATATCGTGCGAGGTCGACTCACACGTCACTTACCCGTGTCGGGCACGTAGATAGAGTATGAGTGAGAATCAATCAGATTCGGGGTCAAACCGGCGTCCGCTTCGCATGCCTGATGAGAATGAGGTCTTCGGGGTTGTAACACGGCACGACGGCGGTAATCACGTCCGTGTCCGATGCGAGGATGGACAAACACGAATGGGCCGCATTCCTGGACGGATGAAATATCGGGTCTGGATCGAGGAGGGCGACACTGTGCTTGTCGAGCCATGGGATTGGCAGGATGAGAAAGCCGATATCGCGTGGCGGTATGACGAACGCGATGCGGATCAACTGCGTGACGAAGGTCACATTAGCACATAACGGTCACTAAGCCTGAGTCGTCGGAAGACAGCCCAGTCTGAGTATTGCTCCTGTGCCTGTCCAGGCGGTCGAAGGCGACTACCCTGAAGACATACCACCCTGGGTGTCGGAACGTTCTTATAGAAAGTGCAAGGCGCCTTGTAGTATGGAACGGTGGCAACAGCGGGCGGTGAAAACAATTGGCTTTGTGACTGTCCTACTCCTCGGGACTTCCATTCTCTATCATTATGCGATGCTCCGCTTTGAGGTGGACTCACAGCAGTATATTCATTCTCTGCAGGTCATCATCGAAACATACACCGGAACTGGATACGGATCCGACGCGCCGTGGTCCTCAATTCCGGTCAATTTTCTAATCTCGTCGGTCGATCTCATGACCTTTCTACTGCTGTTTATTATCGTTCCCTACGTCTTTCGACCGGTCCTTGAGGAAGCCCTTTCGCCGTCGGTGCCAACGCAGACAACGAAGACCGACCATATTGCCATACTCGGTGTTGACCAGCAGGGACGTCGACTTATTGATGAACTTGAGGCCCGCGAGATGGAATACATCCTCACAACCGCGAATCAGACCACCGCACAGGAATTTCATAAAGCAGGTATGCCGGTTGTTCATGGCGATCCAACGGCCACAAAGACTGTTAGCAACGCCGGGATTGCCGATGCTCGGGCCGTCGTGGTTGATTTGGCTGACAAACAATCGACAAGCGTCATTCTGGCCGTTCGTGAGGTCAACGAAGACGTCCCAATTATTGCGCTTGTCGAGGATACCGCGTTTGAACGCCATCTCACATACGCGGGGGCTGATACCGTCTTGACACCGCGACGGCTGTTAGGACGACGAATTGCCGAACGGGTGCAGGCCGAGCTATCGCCTGAGTCAAGTGATCTGATTGAGCTTGATGATACACTTGCGTTACTTGAGTTGACCGTGTTTGAGGACAGCCCAGTTGACGGGTGCTCAATCAGGGACGTACATGCTCTTAGCGAGGGGGAGGTAACTGTGGTTGGCCTCTGGGAGGACGGTGATCTTATTCCGTGGCCGGATGCTGATCATCAAATTACGCCGACTACTGGGCTGCTTATTCGTGGTAAACACCACGCCATCGAGACGTTGGAGGCCCGTGCATATCCCGATACAACTCCCGGATGCGTTGTTGTTGCTGGATATGGCGTTGTCGGACAGACTGTCGTTGAGTATCTGACAGAGGCTGATATTGATCCGGTCATTATCGATGACGGATCGGCAGCCGCCACCACAGAGGCAATCGACATTGTTGGCGATGCGACCAGAGAGTCGGTGCTCGCTGAGGCCGGGATCGATACAGCATCCGTGTTTGTCTGTGCGATTGCCCCTGACGAGCAGGTCATTCACTCGGTACTTGTTGCCGATGAAATCGGCGACCTTGACAGCATTGCCCGCGTCAATGATCCCAGTAACGACAGCAAGGTACGTCGAGCTGGGGCTGACTATGTGCTTGCTCTCCCCGAGATTAGCGGTCGAATGCTTGCTCTTGAGGTGCTCCCGGGGGAGATCCTCTCCTACGACCGCCAACTGCGTATTGAACGAATCAGCGGCGGTGACCTTACTGGACAGCACATCCAGGACACCGCCATTGCTGACACTGACTGTATTGTCGTGGCGATTGAGCGGGAAGGCACCGTTCTGACGGAGGCAACGGACGAGACAGTGATCCGGGATACCGATCAACTTGTTCTTGTTGGCACCGATTCGTCCATTGGATCGATTACTCGGTAACCGTGGTGACGCTCGCTCTCAGTG
The DNA here is from genome assembly GCA_041639835.1 of Salinarchaeum sp. Classification (GTDB taxonomy): domain Archaea; phylum Halobacteriota; class Halobacteria; order Halobacteriales; family Salinarchaeaceae; genus CAZFMU01. Next base: position 302 of record JBEQBL010000018.1, on the reverse strand, counting down.
TCCGGCTAACTCATCATAGCGAGCCTCAATGTCGACCATTGGACACAGATAGTCAATGCCTAACTCGACACCGTAGTGGCCTGTTCCTGACTGTCCATCCGCCAGGGGCGGTGAGCATACTTCGGGGAGACGTCGTCTAGTTCTGGGATCCACGTCTGTACATATGCCGCTTGATTGTCGTATCGACCTGCCCGAGCGGTTCACGTTCACGACGTTCTGTGACTGGATTCGCAACGAGCTGGAAGCAGAGTTAAAGCGGCAGTGGGACGTCAAGATGACCGGTGTTGGTGTCCCCGACTCGT
>JBEQBL010000017.1:0-16575 GCA_041639835.1 Salinarchaeum sp. | reverse complement strand
ATCGGCTGACCAATGCCGGACAAGCGGCACTTGAAGCCCATGAGCGATGGCGGCAAGACGAACTTGCCTGACTAATCTGGGAGGACAGTTGGGCCGGTGCGAGGTCAAGCGCGTTGTCGTGATCCGGTGGTTTTTCACCTGTCGCCGCTTACTATCGTATATCAGATGTCCAAGGGCGGATCTGTCGTGGATGAACTTGCTTGGTGTCACAAGGCGGTCGTCGATGTGTCTCGCACGTTTGCAATTACGATCGAACAGCTCGCGCCACCGATGGCTGATCGGATCTGCGTGGGGTACCTCCTGTGCCGTGTTGCCGATACGATCGAAGATGCAGGACATATCCCCCCGTCGGATCAGGTAGATCTTCTTGAGCAGTATCAGTCAGTCTTGCAGGGCGATACATCGCTGGCAACGTTTCAGGACAATGTTGAGGAGTGGGTCCCCGCAGCGGAAACGCGTTCGGATGACTGGGATGTTGTCGCCAACACGGATCGCGTGTACCGGGCCTACGAGTCTCTGCCGGCCGAGTCACAAACGGCCATTGAGGGCCCTGCAAGTGAACTCGTCGGTGGGATGGCAATGTTTGTTGATCGATATTCCGATACCGGCGGATTACGGATCAAAACGATTGACGAACTAGAGGAGTATTGTTGGTATGCCGCAGGAACCGTTGGAAAACTTGTTACAAATCTTCTGGCAGAAGATGCCTCACCGGAACGGCAGCATACGATGCGGGAACATGCCGAAGCCTTTGCGTTGTTATTGCAGCTGGTCAACGTCGCCAAAGATGTCGGGGACGATTACCGGGAGGAAAACAATGTGTACCTGCCGGCAGAGTGGCTTTACGAGGCTGGGATTAGCCCTGAGGAGGTGTCAGACCCGGAAGCAGCCGGGGCGGTTGGCACAGTTGTTGAACGGGTCGTCGACCGAGCTTCAGGGTATCTCGATGGCGCCCAGCAGTACCTCATGGCAATGCCAGAGACACAGGGCAATACCCTCTCAGCATGGGCCATCCCAAAGTTACTGGCGGTCGGAACCATCCGCGAATTACGGAAGCATCCTGAAGCAGTCGTTGACGGCGATGTGAAAGTCCCGCGTTCCGAAGTCTATGCGCTTATTGAACGGTTTGAGTCCGGAGCCGGAAAGGAAGCACTTGCCGATCTACGAGCAACGATGGAACAGCAGCCACTGCATAACGCTTGAGATCCACGCGGCCTGAGAAGTGCAGACCCCGGCAGGGAGGCACAGTCACACCAGCCCCAAACAACAAGAGGAGAGCAAATGCAGTACGACAGTGATTCCTTCGTCGACAGGCTAATCCTGGGACAAGGAGAGTAGCACAGTGTAGCCACATAGCGCAGTGAACATTCACCAATAACTATTATTTCATTAGACCGAATAGAACAGGCAGTGACGGCGGAGGATGGCACCGACCTGGATTCCTTAGAGACACTCCGGTTTGTCGGGCCCGTAACAGCAGCCATACTCGAAGACGCTGGGATTGACGCCGCTATGATTCGTGACAAACGGGTCTCATACAGTCGGCTTGTTAAGTTGGGCGTTAACCCGGGTGTTGCCGCAAAACTGCGCCGTGAACATTCCTTACCATGGACTGCTGGCGGCCTTGACCCGGATCTAAACGCGCGATCGCGGTCGGTCCGTGGACTCCGACAAGGCGAACGACAATGGGTGGCCCAAAGTGCAACCACCGAATGGACAACCACGCGAGGGGAGTCTTACACGGTTGAACAGCAACCTCGAAAGTCACGAGAGCAAGGCTACGGCACCACGATTGACCTTGCGACATCGACAGGAGACATAGAGTCACCAACGGTGCTTGACGGGATTGATGACCCGGAGGCTGATCGGCTATCGGATGCTGGCATCAAGACTGTGAGACAGCTCACGATTGTGAACGAAGACGCGCTTGCGGAGGCACTTGATATCGATCAGGCGGTAGTGCAACGGTGGAAAACCCAGGCACAAAGTCGACAGCGCTGACGGAGATTAGCTGGGGAGATAAACACAGTGTCGTCACAACAGGTTATGTGCAGTAGTTCAGGGCATTACCGTCAACGACCCCGGGGCAAGTCCCGTGATATCTGCCTTAATACGCGATGATGACACTACATGTCGGTTCGATACATGGAGGCAAGTCCGGTGGGAGCCACCTCGTATCGCTTGTAAAAGTTAATGGTGTGCGTCACGGGTACTTAGAAGTGATGCGCCCGATTGACGATGCCTCGATCACCCGAGATGGCAAGATGCTTATTGTTGCGTATGACCACGGCCTTGAACACGGGCCGGCGGATTTCGAGGCGGTCCCGGAGAGTCGGGATCCAGAACGTGTCTTCGAGGTTGCGACCCATGATGCGGTAACCGGACTGGCAGTGCAAAAAGGAATCGCGGAGTATTATTATCCGTCTTATGACGATACTGTCAATCTCGTCGCCAAGCTCAACGGCAGCTCAAATCTCTGGATGGGGGAACCGGATTCGGCGGTCAACTGGACAGTTGATCACGCTGTTGATACCGGTGCTGATGCGATTGGATTTACCCTCTATGGAGGCTCTAACTACGAGGTTGAGATGGCCGAAGAGTTCCGTGACGCACAGGAAGCAGCGCGTGAGCATGGGTTACCGGTTGTTATGTGGTCGTACCCGCGCGGTCAGGGACTCAAAAATGACAAAAAAGACGATGTGATCGCTTACGCGGCTCGACAGGCGTTGGAACTCGGTGCTGATGTTGCAAAGGTCAAGTATCCGGGCAGCCGTGAAGGAATGGAACTGGCTGTCGATATGGCGGGGCCCGTCAAGGTGATTATGAGTGGGGGGTCAAAGGTCTCCGATCTTGCATTCCTGCAAAGTGTTGAAACGGTGATGGAGGCCGGCGCCAAAGGACTCGCCGTTGGGCGAAACGTCTTCCAGCGTGAAAACCCGGTTGCGATTCTCGATGCCTTAGAGCAGGTAATCTTCGAGGAAGCAAGTGCTGAGGAGGCATTGGAGCATGAGCACCATTGAGACGGTTATCGATGTGTTAGCGGCGACGGCTCCAGAGGTTCGGGCCAATCTTATCGGCCGTCGCGGAACAACTAACGCCGAAAATCCGACCGGTGACACGCAGGTTGAAGCCGACGTGATGGCCGATGAGTTGCTGGTAGACCGCCTCACGAAAATCGATGGAGTTGGACAGATTGCAACCGAGGAACGAGAGACACCAGTTGACTGTGGCGATGGGCTCACAGTTGCCCTTGATCCGCTTGATGGTTCTTCGAATTTGGCCTCAAATAATCCGATGGGAACCATTGCCGGCATTTATGAAGAGCCGGTACCGGCATCGGGGGAGTCACTGGTTGCCGCAGCCTCGATGCTATTTGGCCCAATAACGACGATTACAGTAGCCAAGGGCGAAACCGCAACCGAGTATGAGGTTGTCGACGGGATTCGTCGCGAGGCAACCGAGGAGCTTACCCTGCCGACAGAACCGACAGTCTATGGGTTTGGCGGCGGTGACAGTGCCTGGACACCAGCATTCGCAGAGTTTGCGGAGACGATTCGCCAGGAACTGAAACTCCGGTATGGCGGGGCGTTCGTTGCTGATGTTAACCAAGTTCTTGAGTATGGTGGGCTCTTTGCCTATCCGGCATTACAGAACTATCCAAACGGGAAGTTACGGTATCACTTCGAGGCGGCACCAATGGCATATATTCTTCGGGCGGCCGGAGGGGCTGCATCAGATGGCACCGGAGCAATTCTTGACCGGACTCCGACGGCGCTTCATGAACGATGTCCGGTATATCTTGGGAATACAACGCTGGTAAAGCGAGTGGAAGACGCACTGGCAGTGGAGTCGGCCTGAAGGCCAGGCGGATCAACGGGCAGCACCGACGGCCAATCGGAGCTATTTGATTCGTTCCTGAAGGAAGGATGGATGGGCAGCCGTAACGCCATCAATTGAGAGCAGCTCATCACGAATCACACGACCAAGGGTATCTCCATCTTCAGCACGAACCTCGGCCATCAGCGTGTGATCCCCACTTGAGGTGTAGAGCCGACGGATTTCATTAAGTTCTTTGAGTTGCTGGGTCGCCGTGACATACTGTTCACTCTCGACGTCCATGCCGACAAGTGCAATTGACTGCCCGGAGAGTTTCTTTGGATCAACCTCCGCCGAATAGCCAACGATGACTCCTTCCTCCTCAAGTTGGTTAATATACTTGCGAACGGTGGGTTTTGAAACATTAGCTTGTTCCGCAATCTCCGCATAGCAGGCCTGCGCGTCTTCCTCAAGCACCGAGAGGATTCGTTCAGCCGTCGGTTCGATACTCATTACAATACACTTTGTTGGTCATGAAAAAATACCTTTTGAAACTGAAAACAGGAATTAAGAGTAAAAAAACCAACGCGAGGCCTACTACTGGTGGCGATCCAACAGGTCGTATGAGCGCTCCCAGTCGCTATCGTCGTCGTAATAGCGGTACGCAAGTGGCTGTTCTGGCAGTTCTCCAATGGTTCGTTTCTCCTGGGTCGCGGTCCGACGACCATCTTCAACATAGAATCGGCCGGTGAGAATACGGCCTTCGTGGACAGCCGTTTCCGCTTCGCGGGCCATCGTTAGGGCCTCATCGTGACTTGTCGGATCAAACTCATACTCATCAGAGTCATTCACATCGATATAGGGCACATAGGACTTTGCATCCTTGTTCCATGTCGGACACTGGGTCAGGAAGTCAACATGGGCGAATCCATCATGTTCAATGGCCTCCGCAATGATTGATTGCGCTTGCCGGGGGTTTGTCGCCGCCGCGCGGGCCACGTATGAGGAGCCAGCAGACAGCGACCAGGATAATGGTCGGACCGGGTCCTTTGCCGATCCGTGAGGCTGTGTTTTTGATTTGTGGCCTTTGGGGCTTGTCGGTGAAGTTTGTCCTTTGGTAAGCCCGAAGATCTCGTTGTTGAATACAATATAAGTCATGTCATGATTCTCACGAGCCGTGTGCATGAAGTGGTTCCCTCCAATCCCGTAGCCATCCCCATCACCACCAGCAGCGATAACCTCAAGATCCGGATTGGAGAGTTTCGCTCCACGAGCGATCGGGAGGGTACGCCCGTGGATCGCATGAAAGCCGTAGGTATCCACATAGCTGTTAAGTTTGCCGGAGCAGCCAATGCCGGTCACAACAAGTGTCTCATCGGGGGCCTTGCCGACATCGGACAGGGCTCCTTTCAGAGATTTGGCGACGGCAAAGTCACCACAGCCCGGGCACCATGTCGGCTGGGGCTCTGTGTCGGGCGTGTAATCATCGCGGCTGTGCTCGGTCGGGTCGTTAATGGCGCTAAATTCGCTACTCATAGTTAGTCATCAGCAGTATGTCGAATTTCGGCGTTGCCGGAGGTCAATGCGGCCCGGTCATCGAGGATTTCGACTTCGAATCCGTCGACAATCTCGCCGGGCGTAAACGGTTCGCCATCGTATTTCAGTAGGCTCGAGAGCTTTGGACCAAACTGACCCAGTTCACGCTGAGTTAACCCAAGGAACTGACCGCTAGCGTTCATTTCGACAACCAGGGCCTGATCAACGGATTCGAGAAATGCCCTCATCTCGGCTTTAGGGTATGGAAGCAGGTCACTCACGCCGATGCCCTTTACTGAATGACCCTGGTCACGAAGTCGACTGACAGCTTCTTTGACCGTTCCCTGTTGGCTGCCCCAGGTAATAAGCCCATAAGTCGCCTCATCAGGGCCAAAGTATGCCTGGTTGCTTGTCTCCATTGCGTCAAGCTGCTCGCGGATTGCTGGCAGTTTGGCCATACGGCGGTTCATCTGCGCGGTCCGGTTGGCTGGGTCCTCGGAGATGTGTCCACTCTCCATGTGCTCGTTACCACTTGCAAGATAGCGGCCGCCGGACTGTCCAGGTACCGAGCGGGGAGCGACATTGTCCGCATCGGTCGGATAACGCTTGAATTTACCAGAGGCATCATGGGCGGCTTCGGCGAGTTCTTCTTCAGTGATAACCGTTCCAGGGTCAGCACTCGGTTGACGATCGAAAAACGCCTTTGGAACAGTCCGATTTTCACCGGAGAATTTCTGATCGTAGACCACAAGCGCCGGAAGGTGGTACTCATAGGCTAGCTCAAAGGCCAGGCGCGTCTGTTCGTAGGCCTCGCGGTGGGTCCCCGGGGCGAACACGACCCGACAGGAATCGCCTTGGCTCGTGTAAAGGACGTGTTCAAGATCCGCCTGTTCGGGCTTTGTTGGCATGCCCGTCGACGGGCCAGCACGCATCGCCTCAAGCAAGACCAGTGGTGTCTCGGTCTGCTCTGCAAGGCCAACAGCCTCGGACATCAGCGCAAAGCCACCGCCCGAGGAACCGGACATAGCCCGAACACCTGCGTGGGAGGCGCCAATGGCGAGATTGACCGCTGCAATCTCATCTTCAACCTGCTCCGAGATGCCCCCAAACTGTGACAGATTCTGGGACATAATCGTAAAGACATCCGTCCATGGCGTCATCGGATAGCCCGAAATAAACCGACAGCCGGCATCAAGCGCTCCATAGGCGATGGCGTTTGATCCAGAGATCAACACCGGCGCATCTTCATGCCCGCCATCAGGGACTTGTACCTCATCGGTTGGATCAAGTTCTTCCTCAACAAGGGTAGCAGCATCCTCCAAGACAGCAAGGTTTTGATCTTTGATGTCCCCACTCATCGATTCAGTAATGATCTCTTCAATGTAGGAAACATCAAAGTCAACAAGAGTTGCAACCACACCGACACCGGCGGTATTACGCATGACATCCCGGCCGTGGTCACGAGCGATTGACTGGAGGTCAACCGGGTAGACATGCCAGTTGTGCTCCTCAGCCCGCTGTGCAAAGCCGTCAATGTCATCGACGTCAATCACCCCGGCGTCATAGACAATGATTCCGCCGTCGCGAAGGTCGTCAAGATTCTCCGCAAGTGGCTTGACTTCCTCGTTCCCATAGTAGGCATCCGCATCGGGGCTGCGAGCAAAGGAGTCACCAAGGGCAAGAAGACAGTCGTATTCATCACTTCGAGCTGCAACCGGATCAGGAGCAGCACGCACTTCGACGTACGTGTGGCCACCTCGGATACGGGAGGGGAAATGTCTGTGTGTGAAAACGTGAAGCCCAGATCGCATCAGCGCGGTCGCAAAGTTCCGACTTGTGGAGTCAATCCCATCACCGGAACCACCTGCGATCCGCCAGACGAATTCATCCGAATGCATGTGTGACCATCGGCCCTGAAAGGGCCAGACGTATTTTGACAGTTTGTCCAATGAGACAAAAGGGTTTGCTATAGATTACCAAAAATAGATCGTGAAGAACCGGCGGAGAACGGCTCTAAGGGCCGATTACGCTCATGATCAATGTATATAAACGGTGGACGATAATGTACGATCAGCACAATATAGCCCATCATAGCGGAATATATCATGCGTGGAACATGAGAGCAGAAGGAGTGGGTTAGGTCACTCGGAAGTGTCCTGTCGCGGATTCGATGGATGGTACTCGGTATCATACTCGCCCGGCCGGTCATCAAGACGATCGGGGTTAATACGACCATCAAGCAGCATGAAATCAAGGATTGTCACATACAGCATGGCTTCAACAACCGGGACCGCGCGTGGGGGCAGCGAGGGATCATGTCGGCCAACGACATTGATATCCTTGCGCTCATCGGTTTCCCAGTCTACGGTTGTTTGCTCTTTTGGAATCGATGTCGGGGCATGCCAGGTAACCTCACCGTAAATCGGCTCGCCGGTTGTAATACCACCCTGAAGTCCACCGTGGTCGTTTCCAACCGGGATCGGATCCCCGGTCTCGGCCACCGTTTCCGGACGTGTATCGCCATCGGCGAAGGTCCAGTCTTCGTTACGTTTGGCTCCTGGAACGGTTGCCGCATCGGTTCCTAAGCCAAACTCAACGGCTGTTGTCGCCGGAATGGCGAACATCGCCTTGCCAAGCCGGGCTGGAATCGAATCAAAACGCGGGGCCCCAAGTCCACGGGGGACACCGCGGGCCTCAAAGTAAATCGTCCCCCCAACGGAGTCTCCTTGGGCTTGGAAGTCCTCAAGGAGATCTCGCATCTGGTCGGCCGTATCGGGATGAGCACACCGGACTTCCGTTTCCTCGGTATGCTCAAGCATCTCCTCAAAGGTTACCTCAGGAGCCTCAATATCATGGAGTCGGTTGACATGGGCCTTGACCTGCACGTCATGATCGGACTGGGCAAGCACCGCTTGAGCAACAGCTCCAGCAGCAACCCAGTTGACCGTTTCTCGGGCCGAGGACCGACCACCGCCGCCCCAGTTTCGAGTACCAAACTTCGCAGAGTAGGTATAATCACCATGTGAGGGACGCGGGGCTGTCACAAACGGTTCGTATTTTCCTGAACGGGCGTCTTTATTCTGGATGACCATGCCGATTGGAGTCCCAGTTGTATACCCATCCAGAAGGCCCGAATTGATTGTAACCCGATCCGGTTCATCACGACTTGTCGTGATTTGTGACTGACCGGGTTTACGTCGGTCAAGTTCGCGCTGGATATCATCTTCACTAAGCTCAACCCCAGCAGGGCATCCGGAGACGGTGACACCCATTGCGTCACCATGGCTTTCCCCATATGTCGTCACCTGGAAAAGGCGACCAAATCGATTGCCGTTCATAAGTACCATTGAGTGATGGTCCCATTTGACCGTTTGGCCTCAGTGGCAAATGTGCCGACTCACGTCCGCGTGATCGTGCCCCCGAGTGAATCGATAACCTCGAAAAACTGGGGAAACGAGACATCCACGTGATCGGCCCCACGAACGGTCACCGGATCGGAGGCGACGAGACCAGCGATCACAAGCGCCATGATAACTCGGTGGTCAGCCCGTCCATTGACCGTTCCACCGGTGAGGGTACTCTTTCCCCCATGAACAATCAGCTCATCAGGCTGCTCGTCAACAGTCACACCAAGTTGATCAAGCGCCGTTGCCATTGCCCGCACACGGTCCGTTTCCTTATACCGAACATGCTCACAGTTGGTCAATCGCGTTGTGCCATCGGCAACCGCACCGAGGACAGCAAGTGTTGGCAGTAGATCCGGCGTATTCGAGACGTCAACGGTAACCCCGGTGAGTGTCGAGCGAGTAGCTTCAATACGGCCGGCTGACTGTTCCCACTGCAGATCAGCCCCCATGCGCGTAAGTATATCAATAATTTCGCTATCTCCCTGTGCGCTTGGTTTCGCACCAGAGATAACAAGCCCCTCCGGTGACGCCAGCACCCCGGCAGCAAGCAGATATGAGATAGACGAAAAGTCACCCGGCACCCGGTAGGTTTCATCAGCACAGTGATACACTTGATTGCCATCGACACGAAAGCCATGGTCAGTTGCACTGGCCTGAATGCCAAAGTCAGCGAGTAATTCAACCGTAATATCAACGTATGGGGCCGACTTGAGCTCAGTCTCAAGAGCGATTGTAATACCATCACTCGTATGAGCGCCGGCCATTAGCAAGGCCGTAATAAACTGCGAGGAGACATCGCCAGGGATAGCAACATGACCGCCAGAGATTGGGCCCGTAATAACAAGTGGTGCCTGTCCATTGGCACGTGTACTGTATGCCGTGCCTCCAAGTTGCTCAATCGCGGACAAAAGCGGTCCCTGTGGACGGGATCGCAACGACTCATCCCCGGTGAGCACCGTCATACCACCGGCAAGACTGGCTGCTGCTGTTGCAAGACGAATCGTGGTGCCACTGTTTGCACAGTCAATTACATGATCCGGCACCGATGGGTCCGCGGCAAACCCGGTGACATGTAACTCCCCGGTATCGGACTTGGTAACCGTCCCCCCAAAGGCGTCAACAACCCGCATTGTAGCCTTTGTATCCGCGCTGATCAACGGGTCTTTAATAGTCGTTGCCTCGGCGCTATACCCAGCAGCAAGGATTGCGCGGTGGGTGTAGCTCTTTGAGGGGGGTGCTTGGGTCTGACCACCGACTGTCGTGGGAGTGATTGTAACATCCATGCCCGAGCGGTTGGCGGACAGCCTCATCAGTATAGCGGTCGGACACAAATAGCTAATCGCCGATGAGTCCACGAAGTGTGCCAGACATAAACGAGGCCGGTGATTGACTCTCTAATTGCTCATCAAAAAGAGCTAACATGATATCGCCCGCTTGTATTGTCACATTATCATCCGTGGACAGCACAGTGTCATCACGCTTGACCGCAAGGATTGTCATGTCTGTGCCAATCGTATCTTGCTTATTGGCTTGGGTAATGGTTTGCCCGATAATTGGCGCATCGTTGTCAACACTGATTTCAAGGATATGAGCACCATTCGCTAGTGATGTAACGGTCAACTGATCCTGGGATTGCTGCTGACTGGCAATGGAGTTTGGATCATAGGTGCTTTGCAGTTCTGTTTGGAGTAGTTCCTCATCCTCGATCTTGATATCAAGGTGTGAGAGTTCTCTGGCGATTCGGCGTAGATCTTCCGTCGTTTTCCCCACAGCAACAACGTGAAGATCTCGCCGGCCGGCCATCAGCATGCGGACATTGACAACACCGGAGATCGTCTGTGCTGTCAATGCAAGTCGTTCCTGTTTGGCAGCCGGAACGGTACACATGTAGATGCCAACAAGATAGCCACCTGCCTTCTCAAAGTCAATCTGCGCGGTATATCCCTGGATGATGTCCTCTTCCTCAAGTCTATTAATACGGTACCGGACGGTGCCAGGGGACACGTCAAGTTCTTCGGCGATCTCAACGGCAGACGTGTTCCGCGCATCGTCGATGAGTTTATTAATGATACGCCAGTCAGTGTTATCCGGATTATATCCCATAGTATCTTCCTCCAAACAAGGCGCTAGTATGTACGGTTGTTAGCTGTTGATACGCTTGCCCAAGGGACCGCCGGCAGGCCTGGTGACACGGGGACATTGTCGCCAGAAGACCCCAACGTGTCCGAATTAGCCGGGAAAGCACATTATTAAACGCCCCCGAAGATAGCGGAGCAAAAGCCCCGCGAGTTGGCACGGGCGGCATGAGAGTAGTTGTCGGTTGTTGGGGCGTGATTGGTGAGTGTGATAGGTATCTCATGATAGGTCGGTGATGTTGATGCGATGGGCGTAGCGTCAACGGTCATGTACCGACTGTTGGCTAGTATCGTTGATCCGTGTGTTCGTGTTGTGATTGTAGCCAGATGGGAATAATACTTTTGATACCGCAACTTAATCCGCATCTAATTCGTTTTACACCAAAATAATATAAATATAGTCTCTTGGTAGCCGGCATCGACAAAATCAAACGTGAGCTCAGGAATGGTGTCTCCCGAACAAAATATTACATGTAGAGTGGTAACGTCGACGTGCTGTGAATAGGGTTTATATATTGGCAAACCGCAAACCACATAGTTGACATCTCTGCGGTCCGTAATGATGAGACACACCTGCCTTCCAAACCACGTCCGGAGGTATGTTATCCCGGAAGCGACGGTTGTATAGTAGAGTGTTCCGAGGGTGACTCTGCAGGAGGAATGTTCTAGGGGCATGGATCAGCAACAGGTATACCATGTAACTGATATCAGCATCGACTGCGTAACAGGAAAGCACAAAACAGCCGGTATCGCGCCAGCCTGAGCGCTGATTTCGGGATATTGGAAAGCGGCGCTATTACTCAGGACAGTTCTGGGCGATATATGCAATCATAGCATTCATTATTCAGGAATCAATAATATCGGTTGTTATTGAGACACGTATTGTTGATAAATATGGCACGTTTTGAATCCGGGGCTTGCCTCGATCGGCACAGGACGGTCGTCAGTCGCTCTCTGTATCGATACCGTGATACGTTCAGTCAACGAATATACCCGGTGATCGGATGGATTAGCCATGGCATACGAACTTGATGAAATCGATCGACGGATCGTGTACGCACTGATGGAGGATGCGCGAAACACATCTGCAACCGATATCGCTTCGGGACTCGATGTATCACCGGGGACGGTACGTAACCGGATCGATCGGCTAGAGGATGAGGGTGTTATTCAGGGGTATACTGCACAAATTAATTTCGAGCGGGCAGGCGGGCGACTCGTCGGTATCTATATGTGTACGATTCCGGCGGCGAAGCGTGAACGATTAGCAATGGCAGCACAATCCATTCCCGGTGTTATCAACGTTCGTGTGCTGATGGCTGGCCGACGGGATCTTCATGTCATTGCGGTTGGTGAAACGACGGAGGACCTTCGAAACATTGCGCGAAGATTATCTGATCTTGATATTCAGATTGAGGATGAGGAACTGTTGCAGACGGAGCTACAAAGCCCGTATGAGCCGTTTGGATCCGACGACTACCCAAAACTGCCGGATGGACTTGATGTTGTCTCACTTGCAGATGGAACGGATGTTGTTGATGTTGAAGTTGATGCAAAGGCCCCAGTTGTGGGACGAACGATAACCGAGGCACAAGAACGGGATATCATCAGCTCCGATCTTGTTGTTCTTGTTGTCGAACGCCGTGGTGAGATTATCCCTGCGGTAAGTGAGACCACACTCCAGGCTGGAGATGTTGTAACGCTCATTCCGGGCGATCAGTCTCGCGAAGCAGCGTTGGCACCATTTACTGCCCCAGCGCCACAGCAAGGATAGTGCCTGTGTACGTGGTGCGTTTTACAGCAAGGAACTGTTTAGAGAGGGGATTACTCGTCTTGGGCTCGAATAAGCTTACGACCCGCTAATTGGGACCGAGCACTGCTCAGCGGTAAGATATTCAGCAACGGGCTTTGGTCCGGCGTACTTGACCGTGTTGATATCGTTGTCAACGGTAATAAGGCCGTTTTCGACGAGCACAGGAATATGCTCCTGTTCAAGCAGTGTCCGCACTGCGGCCCGATCATCGGGGAAGGAATCGACCGATGCAGAAGCAAGTTGCGTGATAAAGGCCTCTGCTGGAATCTCCTGGGTATTGGTACTAGCAAGAGCCGACAAAATTGTCCACCGCTGGTGGAGTTCGTCAGTGTTCTCACCCAAAAGCGGGAGAACTGTCCATAGTTCATCCGAATTGCCGAATGCCTCTTCGTCAAAGGTCGCCTCAAGCTGCCGTTCAAATCGGGAACGACGGTTAAGACCAAACGCAAGCCCAGCAGCAAGGCCAATTAGCGCTAGCTCCTCAAATAGAAAGGTAGGGTCAGCAAGAGTAGCCTGTTCAACGGATTGATGCAAGTACAGGCCCCCAGCGAGCACGGTCGCGCTGGCAGCACCGATGATACTCCATCCGAAGATAGCCCACAGGTCACTGACATCGTAGGCACTCGTAATAAGCCACCGGGCAGTAGCGATGACGCCAATTGATACAAGTCCAGCAACAGCAAGTTCAGCATTCCAAACAGCACTTGGATCGGGGTGGTTAAGGAGGTATGCAATCGCGAGAGTCCCCAGAGCAAGCCCGATGAGCCCAAGAAGACCGACCGGAATTGATCGTTTGTACGTGGGAGATTGGTGCGAGTTCATTGCGGACATCGTGATTCCAGCAGATCATTCACGCTCAGTTGTGTTAAAAGTAATTATGTACGGCCTGAATTCAGTATACCGAATATTATTTAAGTAACTGGGTTAGATACAAGCAATGAATGGTAAGCCACAATCTTGAACGAAGTTTGGGATTGTACCCCACAATGATGATCAGTATGGGTGCGATGATTGGAAGTGGGATTTTCGTACTGCCAGCTTTAGGCTACAAAAAGGCAGGACCAGCGGTGATCCTCGCATATGTGATTTCAGCTCTTGTCGTCTTGCCGGCAGCATTATCGAAGGCTGAAATGGCGACGGCGATGCCGGAGGCTGGTGGTACATACCTGTACATTGACCGCGCGTTAGGACCGCTGTTTGGCACGATCGCTGGGCTTGGCTCCTGGTTTTCCTTAACCTTTAAAAGCTCATTCGCATTGATGGGCTTAGGAGCTTATCTGCTGCTTTTCGCACCAATTGCACAGGAGTCAATCAAGCTCGTTGCGCTGGGACTTGGCCTGATAGTGGTTCTTCTCAACATATCAGGGACAGAACTCAGTGGGCGTGTGCAGGCGATCATCGTCAGCTTAGTCGTTGTCGGGCTTGTTGGATACACGATTAATGCCGGGGTGTACGCCGATTACAGCCGGCTAACACCGTTTGTCACTCATGGTAGCTGGGGCGTGATTACGGCAGCAGCGTTTGTCTTTGTCTCCTTCGCTGGTGTGACAAAGATCGCAAGCATTGCCGAGGAGGTCAAAAATCCTGGGAAGAATCTGCCACGGGCCATGTTAGGCTCCATGGGAATTATGACGGCGATATATGTTGCCGTTGTTGGCGCTATCGTTGTGTTGACCGACCCGGAGACGCTTATGCACGGCGGTCCTGGTGGCAGTGCATCACTAACCCCAATGGCGGATGGTGCCGCAAACCTCTTTGGTGGATTTGGGGTTGTGATTATCTCCGTTATTGCCGTGGTGGCCCTGACAAGCATGGCCAATGCCGGCGTCCTGTCAACCTCGCGGTTCCCATTGGCAATGAGTCGTGATAATCTTGTGCCACCGCAACTACAGACTGTTGACGATCGATTTAAGACACCGCGAAATTCAATTCTGCTGACCGGAGCATTGCTGATGATACTCATTGCCTTTGTCCCTGTGATCGAGCTGGCCAAGCTGGCAAGCGCATTCAAGATTCTCGTGTTTTCCATCAGTAATCTGGCGCTAATTGCGTTCCGAGAAGCAGATGTCCCATCATACGATCCCGAGTTTACAACACCGGGATACCCCTATGTGCAACTGTTCGGGATTGTCGGTGGGTTCGTTCTTCTGACCCAGATGGGGACACTCCCGATTCTTGGAGCCATTGGCATTATCCTTGGTGGTATTGCGATCTACTTCCTCTATGGTCGTTCTCGGACCGACCGGACCGGCGCACTCGGAACGATCATCCATAACCGCCGTGGGCAGGACGACGACGGAATCGCACCGACAAACTAACGGCCGCTGTTTTTATTCTCTTCATAACCGGACATTTCCCTCTTGAAACAGCGACGCAGACGAGCCGTGAGAGAGTATACGGCAGGAATAACCATTAGCTCCCGATAACGGAGAAATGGATACTCTGTGCTCACTCGCAGCGCAGAGGCTTCCTGCTTCCACGACACGCCTTGCAGGAAGCGATGAGGTTCTGCAGGGAGCGTGGCTTCCACAAGTGTGCTTTGAAACAGCATATCTAACGGTCCCACAGCCGGTAGTATTCCTGTTTCCGTAGTTTTGCTAGTATATGTTGATGAGACAGTAATTGATACGGTCTAAAATGTGGTATCAAAAGAAATAAGAGGAAGTCAGGTATATGCAAATATGCCATCGCAGGGAAATTGCGCATGGGACTCTGGGTGGCCGGTACCGTCCCCATTATAAAATACTGACACCACTTGATCCATCATCACGGGGACGGACCGACTATTCCTAGAACGACTGTAGAGGATATAAATCCATACAGACTAAAGTGCAAACAGGCAGTGATCGGGAGACCCAGTTGAGAGATCACGCGAAGTACCTCGGAGCTCACCCCCGAAGCACTCTGTCTGCTTGCCCTGTAGAACAGGTCTCTTAGGGCTTGCCCTAAGGAGTTTACAAGTCGTTAGCGCTCTTCTAAGCCGCTGATAAGATGATCAGTAATCGCGTCGGACGACAATTACCGGATCGCCCGTTGTGTTGCGAATGCGTGTCGAAAGCGATCCTAAAATCGGATCACCCATGCGACGTTGGGACTCGTACATGATGACAGCATCATATTCCGGTGCAACCCGAAGAATTTCGTCATCGTGTGCCCCGCCCTCGGTAACGCGGGTGGTGATACATTCGGCTGCAAGGCCGTTGGCAATAAGTTGGTCTTTGACATCACGGACTAACTCATCGGCCTCCTCGCGAGAGTTGTCTGTGTCAACGACATGGAAGAGAGTAACCTTCTGTGGCTGATCATCGGTCAACAGCCCAATAAACTCCGGTAGACGGCTAAATTCCTCGACCCCAGGCACCGGCACCAACACGTCATCAATATGCACGCTGGCAGCCGGAACAAGTTCAGCAATACAGTGTTCTTGATCCATTACCTCCTCAATGGCTGCTCCACTGTCTTTCCCAAAGACAAGGTGGGTAGTGACCGACGCACCAGCATCTGTAAGGGGACGGATGAGCTCATCGAGTTGCTGTTGTGCCTCGGATCCAAACTGCTCGCTTGCGGACTCATTTGGCGTCTGTTCCGGGACAGGGTAATGCCCCATTGCGACTACTTCAGCTGACCCAAACCGCTCTGCTAATGCAGGGGGAACTGGCGTAGGATCCGAGAGGTCAAACGGGACAAGGATTCGTAAGGACATCTCCTGTATAGATACGTTGAGTAGTCTCTTAAACCCGTCACAATTCAGATCGCAGACGACGGGCCCGGACTGCCGGCCGAGCAGCGATCTCTGCTCGAAGCCGGCGAAATCGCCGAATTTGACGACCCGACGACCGGGTTCGGGTTGAACATCGTCCGACTGCTC
>JBEQBL010000016.1:0-16806 GCA_041639835.1 Salinarchaeum sp. | reverse complement strand
CAATGCGCGGGCAATCGCGACCCGTTGTTGCTGGCCACCGGAGAGTTCGCCAGGATAGGCCGTCATCTGATCAGCCAGTCCAACACGGTCAAGCAGTTCTCGCGCTTGTGCTTCGGCCTTGTCGGCGGCAACTCCACGGACTTTCTCAGGGCCGACAGTCACATTCTCAAGGGCGGTCATGTGGGGAAAAAGATTGAATGACTGAAAGACCATCCCAACCTGCTGGCGGATCGTATTGACATTGGCATCGGTAATCGACTGTCCGTCAAGTCGAATTTCACCGCGTTGAATATCCTCAAGCCGATTGACACAGCGCAGAAGGGTTGATTTTCCGGATCCCGATGGCCCGATAACCACGACGACCTCCTGTTCCGCAACACTAAGGTCGATATCCCTGAGCACGGTTGTCTCTCCGAAGGACTTGTAGACACCATCAAACTCAACAAGCGAGGCGGTCATTTCTCATCACCCTGTGTTTGACGATATCCGGTCAGTCGGGATAGCATGCTGTCTGACATTGTCGGATCGGCTCGTCGTTCAAGAATCCCAACGGTCCGGCTCATTGACATTGTAATAACCAGATACAGTATACAGACCCATACCAGCGGCGTCCACGGGTCGAGTTGGTTGCTGTTGATATTCCGAAAGACGCTCATAATCTCCGGAACGGCAATGATGGTTAACAGTGAGGTATCTTTGACCAAAATAATCTGATCGTTGCCGATAGCCGCCAGTGCGTTTCGCCATGCCTGGGGGAGGACGACTTGTCGAAGGGCCATCACGCGAGACATGCCAAGAGATCGGGCGGCCTCCATTTGCCCATCAGGGACCGCATCAATACCACCACGGATGGCTTCGCCAACGTATGCGGCATGATTTAGCGTAAGGCCAATGATTGCTGCCGGAACAGCCCAGTCCTGAATCGGGAACTCGCCTGTGGCCCACAGCCGCGGCACACCAAAGAAAATGACAAACAGCTGGAAAAGAAGTGGTGTGCCCCGGAAGAAGTCAACATAGCCTTTGGCAATACGACTGGTGATCTGTGAATTTGAGATCCGTCCAAGGCCGACAAAGATGCCAAAGGTCACCGACAGAATACTTGAAATAACGACAATCTGCAGGACGAGAATAAAAGCGTCGGCAAACCGGCCGATAATCAGCGGTGAGGTAAGCAGTTGGTAGTTTACTTGTGTTGCCAGAATCCACGCTAACAGCCCAAGAATGCCCAGGGTGAAAAGACCAGCAACGGCTTCACCAAGGCGGCGAACCAGCCGGTCACGCATGAGGATGCCACCGGCAACGTCTTCATCTGCCTGCGTGTTCGACATATCTGTGCACACCTATTGTGTATAAATGAACCTGTTGGAGGAGAGAAGTTCAGGCGTCGAAGTGTTCGTTGTAAATCTCTTCGTAGGTACCATCCTCGCGAATCGTTGCTAAAGCATCGTTAACCTGCTGGCGGAACTCATCATCATCCTGCCGGAAGGCAATCCCGTATTCCTCAACGGTGAGCGTGAGATAGTCTGGAGCATTCCCGCCTTGTTCGGCGGCTTCTCCCTCACCTTCGAGGAACACAACACCATCGTTGTCGGCAACGAACTGGGCATTAACAGTGTTATCGTTGATGACAACATCCACTTGATTGTTCAATAAGGCATCAAAGGCGCCGTTGATCTGGTCAAACTGATTGATGGTAAGATCGCCATCAAACTGTTCCTGCAGTTCCGCAGCAGCTTCTTGCCCGGTTGTGCCACGCTGGACCCCAACATCAAGTCCACGAAGATCCTCACGCGATGAGATGTCACTTCCCTCAAGCATGGCAACGGTCTGATACGCGGTATAATACGGGTCCGAAAAGTCAACACGTTCAGCCCGGTCCTCGGTGATGGTCATTGCGCTCATAATAACGCGGAAGTTGGCGTTGTTCAGCGACGCAATAATACTAGCAAAGGACGTTTTCTGGAATTCATACTCAATCCCGAGTTGCTCGGTGAATACAGCCTCAGCAATATCAACATCGAATCCAACCAGTTCGCCCGATTGGTTCCGGTACTCGAATGGTGGGTATGGAATATCCGAGCCAATAACAATCGAGTCCGGCTGACCGTTATTACTCGTATCATCGCCGGTACTGGTTGAGTCACCACCAGAGCATCCAGCAAAAAGTCCAATACTTCCAGCACCGAGGGCAGCAAGGTACTGCCGCCGGCTTGTCGTATGGTCGTTTGCTTTCTCTTGCATGGGTGTTTGCTTGCGCGATACTCTTTTGTACTTTTCGAGTCGATATGAATAGATCACTGTGGTTCCGGCACAAGATTCACGAACAATACTGAAAGATCCAGCAGGCCACGGAGAGTCGGATATTGGCTAGCAAACGCTGCCGGGACTGACTTCTCCCACGACTGAACTCAGGGGCTTTCGCGCTGTTCCCGCTGTAAGGCATCTTGTTCAACAAAAACGACACCACGTCGTCTATCGAATCCAGATATCACTACGTCCCGGTCGTATCCGCAAGCACTGCTGTCAGTTCATCCTGCACGGTCGTGACCGCGTCTTGAAGATCGTCGTGTCGTGTTGTTCCAACGTTTTGACATCGCTGTTTCCGGTCGACACGCACCGCTGCCTCGCTGATACGTGCACGCCGGACAGTCACTTTAGCAAGGGCACAGACACCATCGGGGCCAGCATACCGGTACTCAACAATCCCATCATTCATATTGGTTCGTTCCCACGCGCCTGGAGGGCTGGGTAACGCATCAACGAGCTGTTCCGAAGAGATTGTCGACTCCGCCGGGGTACGTGAGGCTGTCATCGGTATCTAATAGCTGGTGGATACGTAAGGGTCATCCGCCATCGGCAGACGATCCACAGGGCTATATTCAGCGACAGAGCGTACAACGCTCACGCTGACGTTTGGGCCTGTAGGGAGATGGTTGATCTTAACTCAATTGGAAAATGGAATATATCCATAGCAAGCATGTGGACGGAGTTGTTAAGCGTGACTGGAGTATTGCATCTGGTACCTGGGGTCACAATGATCGCTGGCGGGCTATGGTGGGGCAATGCTGCGTTGATCAGTACAGGTGGTGGACTGACGATTGGTGGGATTGTGATTCTCATGATAACCCAAACCGCCATCGGAACATGGATCATCGACCGTGTATCGCGTCTACGCAATTAAGCCGATAAGACAGTGTGCGACCACAGAGATTCCCCTCGGCAAGAGTAAAAATCTCAGCCCCGACAACAGAGCGATCAGGCTAGTGAACGGGCGATATCCCGGACTATGGGGTTAATTAACACGGACTGAGGAAAGGGATAAACATAACTCACTGTCGGAAAAAGCAAGGCGCATATGACTGGAGAAGACACCGTACGCCGTCGTCAAGTGCTGGCTGGCGTCGGTGGCGCTGGCGTGGCACTAGTTGCTGGATGTTCTGGGGGCTCCGATGAAGATTCGGCTACCACTGGAAACGGATCAGACACCACCGAGGACTCGGACGTCTATGAAATCGGGATGATTGACTCGCTCACTGGGTCCTTGGCTGATTTTGGACAACGAAATCAGCGAGGTGTTGAACTTGCATTAGCCGATGTTAACGATGTCGGCGTCGCTGGCGGGACACTTGATCCCATTATCGAGGACTCAGGGAGTACGGCTGAGGGGGGATTGTCAGCCGCACAAAAGCTCGTTAATCAGAACAACGTGCCTTTTGTTATTGGGGCAGTTGGGTCAGGAGTTTCAATTGCAATTTACGATAGTGTGATTAGAAACACCGATGTTGTCCAACTCAGTCAAAATTCCACGGGATTGTCGCTTTCTGATCGCCCTGACCTACTGCGGATGTCACCCAGTGGGCGGGCACAGTCGGTTGCCCTTGCGGATATTATCGTCGAGGACGGATATGATACAGTCGCCGTGACCTATATCAACGACGACTTCGGTGAAAGCCTGAAAAATGCCTTTGTAGAGGCATACGATGGCTCAATTGCCTTCGAAAGTCCACATGATGCCGAACAAGCATCATACTCGGGGCTGCTCTCACAGATGAACCAGTCCGGTGCTGATGCATGGCTGTTTATTACCTACCAGAGTGAGTTTGCAACGCAAGCAACCGGGATGTTTGAAAACGGATATGACCCACAGCTCTATGGGGCTGATTCAAACCGTGGCGACACGGTCCGTGAAAATACACCTGAGGGGGCCATTAATGGCATGAAGGTCGTCGAACCATCGGCCCCACAGGAACAGGCCAACTACCAGAACTTTGCCGAGCGGTTCGAGGCTGAATACGATGAGGCGCCAACAGCTTGGTCGGCATTTGCGTATGATTGCATTGTGACGGCAGCCCTCTCGATTCAAGCGGCTGATGAGTTTACCGGAGCGGCATTACAGGACGTGGTGCGTGAGGTTACACGGTCACCGGGTGAGCAGGTGACCTCGTATGAGGCAGCACATGAGATTCTTGCAAATGGAGGCACAGCCGCCGATATCGACTATCAGGGGGTCAGTGGTCCCATCGACCTCGATGAGAATGGTGATCCTGCCGGCTCACTACAGGTCTTTGAGGTACAAGAGCACGAATACGTCCCAATCGAGTTCCGCGAAGCGTAATTTCCCCACATGTCGGCTACCGAGCTTGTCGTCAGGCATATTGCCAATGGCGTCGTCTACAGTAGTATCATCGTTCTTGGGAGTATTGGATTATCATTAATCTACAGTATCGCCGGATTTGCGAACTTTGCTCATGGCGATACAATGACTGTTGGAGCATACGCAACCCTTGTTGCATTGGGTATCTTTGGAAGCGCCGGCATCACGATTCTTGGGCTTCCAATTGGGTTCTTTTTTGCACTGCTTATTGGGGCTGTTATAGCGGCTGGGGTGGCAATTGTAACTGAACGCTTTGTCTATGATCCACTCGATATCGGGTCCATTGGATTACTGATTACCTCAATTGGGGTGGCCTTTGTATACCGGGGGGGTATCCAGGCGTTGTTTGGCCCGGATCCACGGCAATATGATCTCCCAGCCCAGTCCCCCATTACTGCTGTTGAGAGCTATGGATTACAGATCACACAGCATGATGTTGCCATTGTCCTTGCGGCTGTAATCCTAGTTACCGGGCTACATGTGCTGTTGCAGTATACGGACTTTGGACGGAAGATGCGTGCCATGGCCGATAATCCGGATCTCGCTCGCGCCAGTGGTATTCGGACAGCGCGTATCAAACGGTGGACATGGGTGATCGGCGCCGGCATGGCTGGCGTTGGTGGCGTCTTCCTCGGCGTATTCAATCAGTTAGGACCTCGAATGGGATTTAGTCTGCTCTTGATTATCTTTGCGGCTGTTATCTTTGGTGGTATTGGCTCGGTATACGGCGCCTTACTTGGCAGCATTGTCATCGGGCTGGTGGTACAATTGACCCCATTGCTGTCGATTTACGGGCTCCCCATTGGAGTTGAGTACGCTGAAGCAGTTGCATTTCTCATTATGGTGGCGGTTCTGCTAGTACGGCCACAAGGCATTGCTGGTGAAATCATCGAGGAGGGTGATGTGTGATGGTGTCAGTACCATCAGCTGATGGGCACCAGGTTACTTCCGAGCAGGCACTCCGCATTGGTGGTGGCGGGGTAGTAGTGATACTATTGTTGCTTATGTTTACCGGACAGCTTGATCCGACGTATTTCCTGTTTTTGTTCGGTCTTGGTGGCATGTTCGCCTTACTCTCAATGGGACTGAATGTTCAATGGGGATATACTGGCCTGATCAATTTCAGCGTTGCCGCGTTCTTTGGTCTTGGAGCATACGGAACAGCGTTGATGACAGCCGGGAACTCGCCGATTGCCGGGGATGTAGATCCACTTATTGGACTCTGCGTTGGACTTGGCTTGGCCACTCTCGTCGCGATTCTTATTGCAGCACCAACACTTCGATTACGGGCTGATTACCTGGCGATTGCGTCATTAGGGCTTGCAGAAGTCGTACGAATGATTATTCTAAATGAAAGTCAATGGACAAGTGGCAGTCAAGGCCTGTTTGGAATTCCACTGTTTTATGGGAACTGGCCGGTGATCGGGACACTTCCGGAGACGCTTCCGACAGCGACAGTGGCCCTTGGCCCCGGCGATCCGGTAACATTTGGGACCCCATTCTGGCAGGAGTTGCTTAATGTACTGCTCATGCTCAGTTTCCTTGCTGGTGCATTCTTTGTTCTTCAGCGAGCCCATCGATCGCCATGGGGCCGCGTGTTACGAACAATCCGCGCTGATGAGAATCTTGCAAAGGCCCTTGGAAAGCACACGTACTGGTTCAAAATGCAGGCGTTTGTGCTTGGCAGCATTATGATGGCGCTTGCAGGGGTCTTCTTCGCGCATCTACAGTTGTTCATCAATCCCTCTAGTCTGGATCCGATAACGACCTTTTATGTCTGGGTTGCTGTGATCCTTGGCGGGAGTGGCTCAAATCGAGGGGCGCTATTTGGTGGCTTCGTTGTTGTAACCATTCGGGAAGGGTCACGCTTTCTCGATGCCATCGGGTCAATACCGGTTGACGCAGCGCCACTCCGATTGATCGCAATTGGCCTGTTGATTATCCTGTTGATGCGGTTCCGTCCCCAAGGACTGTTGCCGCCACAGCGAGAGTTGATCTGGCCATCGGCGATCAACGATGAAGCCCCTGAGTCACCAAAGCAGGCGGTGCGCCCTGCTCGCCGTGCGGATCACGGAGGCGATCATGATGAGTGAGACAACAGCACCACTGCTAGCGGTCGAGGAGCTACGAAAAACGTTTGGAGCGCTTGTCGCTACCGATAAGGCGAGTTTTGCCGTACAAGAAGGGACGATTACCGGATTAATCGGTCCAAATGGGGCCGGAAAGTCAACGTTATTCAACCTCATCTCCGGGTTCTATGAGCCCGACGGCGGGACAATTAGAGTAAATAATACCGATGTAACCGGTTGTCCGCCCTATGAGATTGTCGAAGAAGGACTTGTACGGACATTTCAGACCCCGCGGACCGTTGAGGGAATGACGGTCCGGGAAGCCATGCTGGTTGGCCCCCAACGCCAGTCCGGGGAAACGTTTTGGAACCTATTTGCTGCTCCTGGCACCGTGGCTGCCGAAGAGCAAGAGCATCTTCAAGCTGTTAACGATATTCTTGAGGATTTTGAGCTTGATCATCTGGCAACGCAACCGGCAACAGCACTGTCTGGTGGGCAGATGAAGCTGGTTGAGCTTGCTCGGGCAATGCTTGCCGACCCGGAGATCTTGTTGCTTGATGAGCCGGTTGCCGGAGTGAATCCGACACTGGCAAATGATCTATCCGAGCAGATTCGTCGCCTTCACCAGTCCGGCACGACGTTTCTCATTATCGAGCACGATATGGAGTTCATCATGGACCTTGCCGATCACATTATTGTTCTCAATCAGGGAAGTGTGCTCACAGAGGGACCTCCCGAACAGATTCGCGCTGATGAGCGGGTTATTGACGCTTATCTTGGCGGTGGTGGACAATGACAGCCGACACGGCACCAATACTGACACTGGAGGGAGTTGTCAGTGGATATGGCGATATGAAGGTACTTGATGAGTTATCCTTGACACTTGCATCTGAGGAGATTGTCTGTCTGATCGGACCGAACGGAGCTGGGAAGTCAACGGTACTGAAAACGGCCTTTGGGCTGTTGACACCGTGGGCTGGCGAGATTCGGTACCGCGATCAGCAAATCGGTGGGATGGCACCTGAGGAGATTGTTCGTGAAGGAATCGGTTATGTGCCACAGACACAGAATGTCTTCGGGTCACTGACGGTAGCTGAGAACCTTCGCATGGGTGGGGTGGCCCGTGACGGATCATTAGAGCCAATTCTTGAGACGCTATATGATCGGTTCCCATTACTGGAGGAGAAGCGCAACGCCAAAGCCAGTACCCTCTCCGGAGGCCAACGGCAGGTGTTAGCGCTTGCCCGAGCACTTGTGATGGAACCAGATGTATTGCTTATTGATGAGCCATCAGCAGGACTCGCTCCGAACACGGCAGATGACGTCTTTGCAGATGTGCAGACGGTAAATGACCTTGGGACGGCAATTTTGATGGTCGAACAAAACGCCAAAAGAGGACTGGCAATTGCTGATCGTGGCTACGTACTTGATCAGGGGACTGTACGGTTCGAAGATG
This sequence comes from Salinarchaeum sp., assembly GCA_041639835.1. Lineage (GTDB taxonomy): Archaea > Halobacteriota > Halobacteria > Halobacteriales > Salinarchaeaceae > CAZFMU01. Next base: position 8,627 of record JBEQBL010000016.1, on the reverse strand, counting down.
CTGCTGACGCCTTACTTGATAATGAGGATGTCGCTAAACTGTATTTAGGCGCGTGAACCGAGTGGGGCAAGTCCCAGAGCATTCGTCCGGGCAGTGTGCAGCCGGGAGTCAGTGATATGGATCAAAGTCCGGACGGCTATCGGTCCCACGAGGACAGTGATACTGGTCTCGATAGGTTGAGGCCAGAGCATCGCCGGCCGTAGTGAAGAATAAAAATACACCAAAGGGAACAGAGAATGTCTCTGCGGTTGGTGGGGCAGGATCCAGTACAAGGACCTGATCGGCCGGAGCCTCGGCGTGGGGAAGGTTCTGAAGCCATGGCTCAAGCGGCAGTAACCCGGTGAGCACACTTGGCACGAATGCCTTGTTCGGAAGCGACTCTCGGGGTTGAAGCCAGCATTCACCAACAACAGTACCCTGGTGTGACAGTGGCGTACCAACGGGATCCGTGGGAGCTTGTGGCGTATCAAACGCATGCTCAGTGGCAAGTGACCGGGCCGGCTCGGGCAGACCATCCAAACCGAGATCAACAGCAAAGCCAAATGGTACGCGGTCCTGACGGGTTATCTCGGTTACGCGCCAAGCCTCAGTGGCTGCCGCTGGATCTCCTTCAAGTGTTGCATCGACAAGATCACCTGTTGTGAGGGCATCAACAGCGGCCTGTTGGGATTCGGGATAGCCAGTTTCATAGACCGAATACAGTTGGGGTTCCCCAACAGCCTGCAAGTTCAGATGTTTCACGGAGTCAACAACTCGGTAGACACGAAAGGAACCTGATCGAGTGTCCATAGTCAGTACTTGCGCGGGACATGCTTCAGCAGTTGGATTCTACGGGAAAAGCAGGCAAAGTGCCTCGGAACATGACCTCAGAGCAGTGCAGATAAGATCACGAAGCTAACTGCATTGAGAGACTGGGTGGAAACTAACTCTTATAGGCTAAATTCCCACCCTCAAGGAGCAACGCAGCGAAGCGAGTAGGGCGGGGTAGTTCACTCGACGGCAAGGATGTAGAAAAGAGACGTTACGAGACGTGGGCATCCTCCCAGCCCTCGGTGTAAATATGACCGTCTGCGACACCAAGCTCCTGTAGGCGGTCCTTAGCGCCAACGACGGCTGCTGGAACGCCACAGGCATAGTAGTCCGTGTTATCACTGGCAGCTGCAACGACTTCATCAAGTTGGTCCTGAATGTACCCCTCATGGCCTGGCCAGGACTCACGACTCAATGAAAACCGAAGAGACACAGGATGGATAACCGCATACTGCTCCAATAATGATTTATATAACAACTGGTCGCGCGTTTTTTCACCAAACATGAATACCGCATCAGGACCGTCATAGGTGACATACTGGTGTAGAAGGCCTATTAATGGCGTAATGCCGGTTCCGGTCCCAATAAAGACAGCTGGTCGATCGGCTGATTGAAGCGTTAGATTCCCGGAAAGACGTGACTCAACAGCTACTGTATCGCCGACCTGACGGGCGTTCATATAGTCTGCAACGCCACCAGTACCGTATGCACGAAGCATCAGCAGAATCTGCGTCTCATTGACCGCAAGAACGCTGTATGGCTTGACACCGCTGTCAGGTGTTTTAATTGAGGTATGCTGGCCTGGGTGCCCACTGAATGTTCCTGACTCAAGTTCAAGGGTATACTGCCGGCAATCGGGACTAATATCGGTGATGGCAGTGATTGTCGCTGACTGGCGTGACATAAAGTCACTAGGAATCCAAGGGGTATCCTCATGTCGGTACCGGCGGGACCCAAGGCGTGGCCTGACTCATTTATGTCGATAGCCCCCAACAACGGTAGCGTGATACACGACGACTATCCGGTCGCTGACCTGCCGACTCCGGATCGGACATATACCCCGGCAGATGTGGTTGATCTACAACTTGCGGCACTGGCAACCAATGATGACCCATTTGAAAATGCCGGGATCGGAACGGCGTACAATTTCGCCTCACCAGCCAATCGTCGCACAACGGGACCATTTGAGCAGTTTGTACGTATGGTCACAGGGCCACAGTACGCACCGATGGTCAACCATACAGAGGCAACAACTGGGCCACTTAGACAGGAAGGGACCAGTGCCGAACAACGCGTAACATTAACTGGTCCGGACGGTCGGACCGTCACCTATCTTTTCGGGCTCTCTGAGGACCATCCGGGACGTCTGGATGGGTGTTGGCTAACCGACCGCGTGCTCCCTGAGTAGCCACCGCATCCCAACGCAAACTGACAGAGAATAGCCCAAATCGACGTGGTGACGACCGACAAGGGCGGTATCGACAGACAATCGACAGCGAGTGAGAAGCATCATCCAGGGACACACAGGCTAAGGAAACTCGTTGTTAGACAAACCTGTAATATATGAATCAGTTGACGGGGGGATTAATACCTGTGTGCCTACGACATGGCATTGCATGGCACGAGAAGTCACCCATGACGCACATGGACCGTATATCATTGATGAAGACGAGTTCGAAGAACAGGGCGAGACAGCAGCAATCTGCCGGTGTGGACTCTCCAATAACCAGCCATACTGTGATGGATCACATGCCAACACAGCTGATGAGGAGGAAGGAGTTGTCTACAAGTATGTGGATGATGATGACGAAAATGAGCGGCACGTTGTCCGTGACAACTCCTAACAGCGTAACAGACAGGGCATAGATAACATCCGAGGGATAGCAATATGCAAACAACAGCCGGTTATGCTACCTGTCGATTGTCTTTGAAACTGGTTGTCGTTGTTGCCGTCTGGACAGTCGTCACAATGGTAACCTGGCCGCCCTCTTGATCAATCTGCAAGGCATCTCGAATTGAGAGGTTCACTCGCTTCGTTGTCGTATGTTGCCCAGTCGGGGCAATCGTCCCAATCTCTTCAGTGGTCTCCCAGACTTGTGCCGCCGATGCCGTCGTATCCGCACCGGCAAAAATACGTGTATGAATCGTCACATCTGTAGCAGACTGCTGTTGCTTGTTTTCGAGTGTTGCCGTCACATCACGGCACGTTTCCCCGCAGTCAGTAATCTCATCGATCGTGAATGTGAAAGCTGGTGTCTCCGAGGGTGCAGTCATGGTTGCATTCGTATCATATGTCTGGTCAGTGGTCGGAAACGCGTCGATCCCATCTGTGGTTGATCCATTGTTGACAGTAATAACTACAAGTGGCAACGCGACAACGAGGACGGCAAAAAGCACTCCCCAAGCATATTGATGTTTCACCGTGTGGGTTATCGAAGATTGCTTCGTGAGCCTGGCATTCGTCTCCGGCGACGGTCTCTGTCTGTATAATGGGAACTGACGTACTGCTAAAGCGGTTGGGTTTTGATGCTGATATGCATAGGGCCAGCAGAGGCTAACCGGCAAGCATCCTGATGGATATCGGTCGGAGCTCATTATAGCAGCTATCCAACTGCTGGCTGGACTGTTTGCACGGTCCGCAACGCTGGGGCCGGTTTATACGCCTCCCACACAGACCCCAGATGTGCAACTGACATACCCACCCGAGACACACACGACTGACACACAGCGTCACGCAACGAGTGGCCTGGTGCTTCGAAACTACAATCACACCACCAAGGTCGGACTAACACTGACGATTACAGATGGGACTGGAGAGGTCATAGTTGAGGACCAGCACATGCTTAAGCCGCTTACAACGGTGGTCCCGACCCTCCATCTCCCGGCTGGTGAATATCAGATTACAGCGACGATTGATGATACAGCAGCCACAACGGAGACATGCACACTCGGAGAATCCGTACAAAAAACCGCATACGTGGAAACAGGCAATGGTGTGGTGAGTATTGTCGATGGATTCGGATAAGCCGGTTTGGCGGGACTGGTTAGGCACCGGATGCGGTTAGCTACAGGTCAGCGACATCCTCAATGGCATCAGTCAGAGCTTTGATACTCTCGACGGTATGCTCGCCCATATGTCCGATCCGGAAGCTCTCCTCACTGATGGATCCATAGCCACTTGAGAAGACCATATCGTACTCTTCGGCAACAGTCTCAACGGTGTCGGCAACGTCGATATCACGGGTATTTGCAACGCAGGTGACCGTCTGTGATTCATAGCCGTCCTCAGCAAAGAGATCGAAGTGTTCGCGGGCCCACTCACGGGTGTATTCGGCCATGTCCTGATGTCGCTGTGAACGTGCCCGATGTCCCTCCTCAAGCAGATGTTTCATTTGCTTGCGATAGGCGAGCATAAGCGGGATCGCTGGAGTAGAGTGTGTCTGTCCCTTCCGATCGTAATAATCGATACAGCGCTGGAACCCGCCATACCAGGAAGCCGAATCTTTGGCAAGTTCACGTTCGTAGGCGGCATCGCTAACCGTGCAGACCGCTAGTCCGGGGGGCATCGCGAAGGCCTTCTGGGTTGAGGTAAAGATAGCATCGATGTTATGCCCCTCAATATCGATATAATCGCCACCAAGACAAGAGATCGCATCGACAATAAAGTAGGTATCCGGATAGTCACCAAGGAGATCGCCAATCTCCTCAATCGGATTGCGGACCCCCGTCGACGTTTCATTCATTACGGCGCCAACCGCATCGTACTCACCGGTATCTAAGGCATCCCGGATATCCCCAGGTTTGACGGCATCACCCCACTCATATTCAATCCGGTCGACATCCTTGCCGAGTCGCTCGGCAACATTTGCTTGTCGCTCACTGAAGGCTCCGGAAGTGGGCACAAGCATGCGGTCCTCGACAAGATTCAGTGTGGTTGCCTCCCAAAACTCTGTTCCTGATGCTGTGAGGATGATAACCTCTTGATCGGTATCAAGAAACTCCTTGGTATCCTCAACAATGGTTGTATAGAGATCAGTCATCCGGTCCATGCGATGGCCAAACATCGGCTGAGCCATCGCATCGATGACGTCCTCACGGACTTCTGTTGGGCCGGGCAGATACAGCGTTTTGTCTGGGTAGTCACCAGTATACTCGTGTTTTTGGGTCACGTGAGCCACCAGTATCGAATATACCACAGCAGTTGTCTTTGTGTGTTTTGATCCGGAAAGCAGGGGCTACGACGACATGGGACAAGGAAGATCGTTGGACGATGACTCCCCAGCTGTGGGCAAGCAACTACGGGACGAACAAATGGAGCTTAGGCTGTGCTGGAGGCTGTATACTCCCAGGAGTCAGTATAAGCTGTCAGGAGTCGTTTGATCATACCACGATTAGCAAAAAGTGATCCGGCGACAGTTGGATGCGCAATCAGACGGGCAAACACTCGCTTCGGGTGGCGGGTGAGATCATCGACAGTAAGCCCATCCAGTGAGTCTGCCACGTAGGCAAGCAATTCCGGATTCTCATGTTCCGCCCAAGCACCCCGCATGAGGTGCGCCAAGCGATATTCCGGTTTCATCATCTCGTAGAGACGGGTGGGGTACGCATCCGGGGTGTCTTGATCAATGAGCGTTGCGAGGAGATACGACGATCGGATACCCTGACAGATCCCTTCGCCTTGATACCGGTTCGCAATACCGGCTGCATCACCGACAAGGAAGATATTCTCCTCCGGAAAGGCAACCTGCGAAGGCGCTAGGCTTGGCCCACGGGGGATAGTATAGATATTGGTCGCATCACGGGTGGGGATAGGAAATCCATTCCGTCGAGCGGCTGTTTTAAAAGCGGTCATATAGTCATCAGGACGGCGATCGCCAGCCCAACCGATCCCAACGTTAGCACGGTGGGGTGATTTAGGAAAAGCCCAGGCATAGCCAACGTAGCCCTCAAAGAAGATGCGTGGACGGTCAACGTATGATTGAAACTCACCGGTAACAGTCGCACTCAACGCGACCATATCTCCCGTATACGCATCAACAGTGCCGCGAGTTTTATGCGTCAAGGAGGGTTGACCAGTAGCGTCAATGAGGTAATCATGAGTTGTAACGAGTTCGCGGTACTCAGTAGGGGTCACTGAATGTCCGGTCTCAAACACAACGCCACGTCTTGCGAGTTGGTCGGCCCAACGGTGCTCAACACGGTCGCGATCACAGATATATCCAGCCTGGCATTGAAGATGCGAAGTTGCAAGGGGTGTGGCAGAAGGTGGACGGTCAGTGCCGGAATACACACGAAGATCAAAGCCATCGATATCATTCATAAAGCCATTCTCAGGTGTGTTATCAAGCGGAATTAATGTCGTATCGTTAATTGCCTCACCACAGTCAACTCGTTTGGCATCGTACTCCTGTCGTTCAAAAACATAGACAGTATCAATCGTCTCAAGTTGTGCAAGCGCTTCAGCGGCAGCAAGACCGGAGACAGACCCACCCAAGATGGCGACGGTCGTCGTCATTTACAGACGATAGACAGGGGATAGAGGAATATAGTCGTTATCGAACACAACAATATCGGGGAGATGGCAAAGGGGGATACAGAGGAGTACCTAAGCGGAGGGTCATAAAACCCGACAAAAACACGGCCGAAGGCCGGCAGGCGTGATTATATTACGCGGTTTTGAAGAAAGTCAAGATGCTTGGCGTTGTAGACAATCCGAACAGTGTCGGTCTCGGGAGTCCCAATGCAGGTGAGACGAACATTCTGCTCGGAAATTTCCTCATTGCTGAGGATTTGCTGCATGTCCATGTCGACTTCGCCTTCAACAACAATCGCGGCACAGTTTGCACACGCACCTGCCCGGCAGGAAAACGGCCAGTCATAACCCTCGGATTCAGCGGCTTCAAGAATGTACTGTCCGGCGTCAACCTCGACAGTACCGTGGGTTTCGGGGTCAAGGTCCATATCCGCAGCACGGTCAAAATTCTCGGGGTCCTGTACGTCCCAGTCGTTGTCAGCAACGAGTTCGTAGTCGAGGTATTCTACGGTACTCATTACTAATTTTGTTGGTCACACAGGCTTAATACTGGCGGTTAATGTAACTCCTATGTAATAAGTTCCCACATATTTTTTCACACTATGGACGGAATGTCACAATCAGCATTCAGTCGAATGAGTCTTATAAGAATCCGACTCGCGACCACATCGGATTCTGTCTGTTCGAGGAGGTCGCTTCGGCAGGCGTATAACTGATATATCCGGGTCGTGTTCACACAGTCGACTGTTGGATGTCCGATATACAGGTTACATCCTGTCGCGTCACGGGTACTTATGCAGCTAACGAGCCGGCCATTGAGGATGCCGAGGACTGTTCGATACACGTGAATCTCGCGGAGACACTCGGACGGACCCCAGGGGAGCAGATTCGTCTCTGGCCAATAAACCATCCGGAACGTGGAAGTGCCTACACAATTCAGACGCGCCATCATACCGAATATGGCGCCGAGGATACACGAGTGGGAAACGAGACAGTTGAGCATGGCGACGAGATTGTCCTCGCACAGTCGGAACTTGATCGGATTGCCGGTGGGGAGTCCTTTGTGGCACAGGTGACAGCCGTTGTCCCACAGCAAGTATCATACACAGAGGCATGGAAACGCGATGGGATATGTGAAATTGTCTGGGATACGGGACAACGCCAGTTGCTAGTCTGTGCTCCACACGCCGGTGATATCGAGGCGAACACCGGTCGTATTGCCGGCGCTGTGCGCAAACGACTGGGTGCCAAGCGGGCGTCAGCGTGGTCTATACATGGATTCGGACGAGACGCTTTCGATCGATGGCATATTACAACAAATGATATGAACCCGGTCTCGTACCCGGGGCTCAATGACCTGTCCGACCGGGGCTTTCAGGCGGCTGTGAGTCTTCATATCTGGACCGGTGATGAGGTGTTAGTCGGGGGCCTGGCCCCCCGAGATCAGCGGATAACACTGGCCAATCAGATTCAGACGGCAATTGACGATACACGACCGGTGGTCGTTGATCACACGGAGGGGAAATATATGGCGACAACTGAGGACAATGTTGTCAACTGGATAACAGCCGATCAGCGTTCCGGAATTCAAGTTGAATTTCCACCGTTTGTTGTCAACCGCTACTGGGGGCGGTTATCAAAGGCGATTGCAACCGTATATGAGCAGTGGCTTTCTGCCCCCAGCGAGGACTGACATCCACCCGCAGATTTAGGGCCGACCTCTTGGCGAAGATGGCACAGAGTAATGACACCTGATAGCTCAGAGACCGATCCAACAGTCAACTCACTCCTGCACCGTCCACAGGCAGGCTGTATCAATCAGCAGTCAACTGGAGCACTTGAGATAACAGTTAATCAGTGCACAATACCCGCCTCACAGGCTCTCTCGGAGTTTCTTACCACCACAGCACCAGTCACCGCATCGGAAGTTGCAAAGCGGATCAATGGGCCTGTCGCCCGTGAACTGGTCAGTGATTTTGCCGCAACGCTTAGTGCATTTGAATATCTCTTAACCGATTCGCGGACCCCAGGGCTGGATGAAACAGCACGCTTTTATCCAAACCCGATTCTTACTCGAGGGGCTGACATAACAGCGATACTTCGGTGTGCGGACTCACAGGCCGATATTGAGCAGGCTATCGACCGACATAAACGGCAGTTAACCACTTTGCGTACTGATACGGGGTTCCAATCGGCCACAGCGTATCACAACGCACTCACAGCAGCCAAGCCCGAGACCCCGGCGATGACATCACACCGTAAGCAGCAACTCCGCCAGTGGATA